>NZ_CACSIH010000250.1:0-18056 GCF_902705805.1 Alteromonas alvinellae
ACAAAGGTCAACAGGCCCTAGTGCTGGAATACACTTTTCACACGTTGTGGCGTTTAGTAAACAATGAGAAGTACAAATGAAATCCATATCACTCCAAAAAAAGTTCATGCTTATCGTTGGCGGTAGCATAGCTTTGATGTTACTCATTACGGCGTTTTTCTTAGTCAATACCGTTGCTGATAACACCCGCAGTCGCGTAGAAAAAGAGCTTAAATCCTTAGTTGCACGTGAGGCTAATGACGTTGAAGGCTTCTTTGCAACCTATGGCGGCGTCGCTAGAGCGTTCCTAAGTAGTCCTTTTCTACAAGATTTTTTTACGCGCCATAACACGCGAGGGGCGCCCGAAAGCCAACTGGCTCAATCCAAAGATATTTATGCCACTTTTGAGGGCATCAGCAGCCAAGATCCCATCATTAAATCGGCGTTCTTTGGTTCAGCTAAGACGGGTGAATACTTCTATGAAGAGGGCCGAGTCGGCGTCGACACTTCGGGTCCTGATGCTGGCAATCCTAACGCCGGTTACTTTGCAACTAAGCGTCCGTGGTTTACTACTGCCGTTGAAAAAGGAAAGCTATATGTAACGCCTCCTGCTGTCGATTCCCAAGATGGAAGCGTATCTGCAGTAGTACAAACCCCGATATACAAAAATGGAGCGTTACTGGGCGTTGGCGGGGTCGATATTCTTATTAGCACAGTGGGTAAGGTCATAGATGCCATTCGTTATGAAGAACAAGGCACGGCGTTTTTACTCGATGAAAACCAAAACATTGTTTACTTTCCAAAACAAAGCAAAGCGTTGCCACTAAGCTCCTCTATTCGCAACTTTGACAGCGTGTTTGATAGCACCGAAGGATTTGGTAAGTTGGCAAGTAATATAGCGGCTAATGAATCTGGTATTGTGCACGTAACCTGGAAGGGGGAAGACTATGTTGCGGTTTTTGAGCACGCTCAGTTAACTAACCCACAAATGAACTGGTCGCTGGGTATTCTTATCCCTGCAAGCATCATTGATAGCCCTATAAATAATGCAATTACTACGGCAATTATCGTCGCCTTTGTGATTATTGGATTAATAGCGCTTATTACTTATTTTGCGAGTGCTAAAGTCACTCAGCCTTTGGTCGAAATGCGCAACGCTATGGCGGAAATAGCGCATGGCGACGGCGACTTAACCAAGCGTCTGGAAGTTAAGAGTAACGACGAAATCGGTGCGCTTGCTATAGAGTTTAATACTTTTACCGATAAACTAAGATCGCTACTTAAAGATACTGCCGCTAACACCAAGGCTGTTTCTGATGCAGCGGATCACCTTCGAGATGTGAGTCACGCCACTAGCAAGGAAATTAACCAAGAGCGTAGTCAGGTGGACAATGTGTCTACGGCAGTGACGCAGATGGCTGCTACCGTCGTTGAAATTTCAAAAAATGCGGCACAGTCCAGTGACGCTGCGACTAAAGCAGACGAATTAGTGCAAGCCGGCAGTGAGCAAGTGCAAGATGCTATGAGAGAAATTCGCGCGCTGGCTGACGCCATTAGTCAGGGTGTTGAAGTCGTAGGCGGATTGAGTAAAGAGTCAGATAGCATCGGTGCTGTAGTCGATGTCATTAACAGCATAGCTGAACAAACTAATTTGCTGGCATTAAACGCAGCCATTGAAGCGGCGAGAGCCGGTGAACAGGGGCGCGGCTTTGCCGTTGTTGCAGATGAAGTTCGCTCATTAGCAAGTCGTACACAAGAATCGACGACTGATATACGAAAAATGGTAGAGCGATTGCAGGCGATGTCTGAGCAGACCAACAGTGTTATGCAGGAAGGACAAACCCGTTCTCAATCTGGTGTCGATAAAACAGAGAAAGTGGTCGAAACGCTTAAAGACATTACCCAGTCTATAGGTTTGGTTCACGAGCAAAGTACGCACATAGCACTTGCTACCGAGCAGCAAACGGAAGTGGCGCAAGATATTAATAAGTCGCTCGTAGCTATCACTGGTTTAAGTGATAAAACTAGTCAGCATGCAGAAGAGTTAGCTGTGGAAGCTACGCAGCTAAGTGCCGTCTCTGGTGACTTAAAAGAATTGGTGGGGCAGTTTAAAATTTAGCGCCATTCATACCGTTAACCGCGCATAATGCGCGACAGTCTTTAATTAGAGCGTTGTCGCTTGCCAACATTGTTGGCAAGCGAATTATTTTATTCCCTAGTTTGACATAAGTTTCCGAAATACAGTTTGGAAAACCTATGGCTTGTGCGTTTGCGAAAGGGCAATGAAATCATCTACAAACCCCAATACGTCCTGCGCTTTTCTATGACCCAAGTACAGCGTTTTTGATACGCCTTGTTCACCTAGCGACCGACAAGTCAGGAGATCGCTTTCTTTTGATTCATCAATTAACCATTTAGGTAGCGCAGTAACACCACGTCCCGCTGCTACCATTTGTAAGATGATCTCTGTGGTTTCAATCGTTTTATGTTGCCTCACTGTGCAATTGGCAGGAGTAAGAAAATGCGTGAATACGTCCAGTCGACTGAGTTCTACGGGGTAGGTGATAAGGGTCTCATTGCTTAAGTCTTTCGGTGTAACAAATGGTTTCTCTGCCAAAGGGTGGTGCTTATCCATTACCAACACTTGTTCATATTCGAACACTGGCGTGTAGGTAATGGTTTCAAGTGAAAGAGGGTCTGGCGTGAGCAATATATCAATATCGTACCCGTGAAGCGCTTGTAAACCGCCAAAAGAGAACGCGCGGCGTACATCTACATCAACATCTGGAAAGGCTTTCAAAAAAGGCGCCACTACCTTGAGCAACCATTCAAAACACGGGTAGCACTCCATCCCAATACGTAATATGCCCTGTTTACCATCGGCGAATCTGCGTAATTGGGCTTCAGTATGCTCAAACTGGGGTAAAACTCGGTGAGCTAAGCCCAATACACTCTGACCCGCCTGAGTCAGCGTTAGTCTTCTGCCGTCTTTTTTCCAAAGCGGTACGTCAAAATGGGCTTCCAACTTTTTCATAGCGTGACTTAACGCTGACTGGGTTAGAAAAAGCGATTTTGCCGCTTCTGTCATCGTGCCTTCAGCATCTATCGCTCTTACTATTCGTAAATGTTGTCTATCAATCATAATAAATTACAACCAGTTTAACGTTTTTGAAGAGGGCTTGGGGCAGCACTGACTATAGTCACGGCGTCCGACAGGCGAGTTTCAATTATCTCTTTTATGATAATTGATATTTCTCTAAAGGTCTTTCGTCCAGGCGCAGTGTTTCTCCACGCTAATGAGTGCTGACGCTCAATAGGCATATCGGCAATCTCACACACGTGTAATGCTTCAGGCTTGTGCAACTCAGAATGAATATAAAGCCCGGGTAGGAAGGCTACACCCATGCCCATTACCACCATTTGACGCAAAGTATCGAGGCTGGTGCCCTCATAATCACGCTGTAAATCTGCCCCAATCTCATCGCAAATGCGCTGCACTTGATGATGAAAGTGATGTCGGTCTTCGAGTGTTAACACTTTCTCGCCGCTTATTTCTTCTGGCTTAACATAGGCTTTTCCTGACAATTTGTGATCAGAAGGCGTGACGAATTTTAAAGGCTC
Source organism: Alteromonas alvinellae (assembly GCF_902705805.1). NCBI lineage: Bacteria > Pseudomonadati > Pseudomonadota > Gammaproteobacteria > Alteromonadales > Alteromonadaceae > Alteromonas > Alteromonas alvinellae. The sequence continues at coordinate 3,601 of NZ_CACSIH010000250.1, forward strand.
TTTGAAGAGTGGTTGCGTGATCAATTGAGAGTTTTCGCCCGAAAGTGGGGAAAGAATTAGGTCATATTCACCACGCAGTAGACCGTGTTGCAATGCGTTAGGGGCGCCTTCTCGAACATAGAAGCGCAAGCCGGGCTTCCGTTTGTGCAGATCTGGTAGCACAAAGGGAAGTAAATAAGGCCCTAGTGTTGGCGGTATCCCTAACCGGTAGGTTACAACTTCCCCCTCGGACAAGTCTCGTGCAATTTCGCTGAACCGTTGAGAGGCCTGCAGCACCTCTTCCGCTAAATCAAGCAAGGCTTTACCTTGGGGAGATAATAGCGTTCCCGTGCGTGATCGTTCAAAAAGCGTTAGCCCTAAGAGGTTTTCTAGCGCACTGATCTGACTGGTCAGAGTAGGCTGACTAATTCCCAGTATTCCCGCTGCTTGCCTGAAGCTTAGGTATTTAGCCACTGCAACAAAATAGCGGATTTGGTTAATTGACGGGGTCTTTCCGTTGAACTGCATGGTGAAAATGGCTCTCTCTTACTATGCTTATGGGTAGTGTTACGTAAGCAGTGATAGTATTTAGCTATCGCGAGTTAGTATATTAAACTATTAATCTATCAGGTGAAACTGGCGTAATTACATAATCATTACAATTATTAAAAAATTGGGAGTTATATATGGATCACGTTATCTCAGGTGTTGCCAAATTTCAGAAAGAAGTTTATCCAAACAAAAAAGCTACGTTTCAAAAACTAGCTACTGGGCAGAACCCTGAAGTGCTTTTCATTACGTGCTCTGATTCACGTATCGACCCGAACTTAGTAACACAAACTGATCCGGGTGAGCTATTTATCTGCCGTAATGCGGGCAACATCGTACCTCCTCACAGCAATCAAACGGGCGGTATGACAGCGTCTATTGAGTTTGCAGTTGCTGCACTGGGCGTTTCTCACATTGTTATTTGCGGTCACACCGACTGTGGCGCGATGAAAGGTGCGATTAACCCAGAAGCGCTTAGCTCACTACCGCATGTTAAAGAGTGGTTAGGTCATTGCCGTGTTGCAACTGACGTGGTTAAAGAGCGTTGCGGTCATTCTGAACTTTCTATTGACGACCTAGAAGCGGTAACGAAAGAGAATGTTGTTCAGCAAATTCAGCACCTTCGCACTCACCCTGCTGTTGCTGCCAAAATCGCAACAGGTCAGGTTAAGCTTCACGGATGGGTTTATAACATTGGTTCAGGTGAAGTGCTTTACTACAACACTGAGTCTGGTGAGTTTGATGTAATGGACGAGTCTACTGCCGAAGCACAACTTGCTCGCGGTGAATAAGGTCTGTAACCATGGTAAAAATAAACCTTTCAAACCTACGAGGCGATTTTACCGGCGGTTTAACAGCCGGTATCGTTGCTCTACCACTGGCGCTTGCACTTGGTGTAGCGTCAGGCTTAGGCCCAATGGCGGGTCTGTACGGTGCTATTGCGGTTGGCTTCTTTGCCGCACTTTTTGGCGGTACACCTGCTCAGATCTCTGGTCCAACGGGGCCTATGGTTGTTGTTCTTGCAGGCTTGTTTGCAAGTCTATCAGGCGACGCCAGCCTTATATTCACCGCCGTGATATTAGCCGGTATCTTTCAGATAGTATTCGGCTTTTTAGGCGTAGGTCAGTATATACGCTTAGTGCCATACCCGGTTATTTCGGGCTTTATGTCGGGCATTGGTGCCATCATCATTATTCTTCAAATCGGTCGCTTGCTGGGTCATGAGCCTCCAGGCGGAACGATAGGCGCATTGACATACTTGCCAACCGCGCTTGCCGATATTGATTTTGCAACCTTGGCGCTTGGCCTTGGTACCTTGGTTATTGCCTACAAATGGCCACCGCAACTGGGCAAGTATGTGCCTGGCGCACTGGCTGCACTGATTATCGGAACACTAGTTAGCTTAGCGCTGTCAGTACCGATTCTTGGTGATATTCCTACAGGCTTACCAAGTCTGCACCTTCCAGTATTTGACCAAAGCAAAGCACTGCTTATTCTTGAAGCCGCGTTTATTCTAGCTGTGCTGGGAGCCATCGATAGTCTACTTACATCTCTTGTTGCTGATAACATGACGCGTACCCGTCACGATAGTAACAAAGAGCTAATCGGCCAAGGTATTGGTAATACATTTGCTGGTCTTATCGGCGGTATCGCAGGTGCAGGCGCAACGATGCGTACTGTTGTAAATATCCGTAGCGGTGGTAAGTACAACATTTCAGGTATGGTACACGCGCTAGTTCTTCTAGCAATTGTGTTAGGTCTTAGCCCGCTAGCAGCGCAAATTCCTCACGCTGTTCTTGCTGGTATCTTGGTTAAAGTTGGTTTAGATATCATCGACTGGAGTTACTTGAAGCGCGCTCACAAAGGCCCACGTTGGGACTTCGGCCTAATGATTATGGTGCTTGCGCTAACGGTATTTGTAGATCTGATCACAGCAGTTGGTGTTGGCGTGGTATTCGCAGCATTAGCTTACGTTAAGCAAATCGCACAGCTGCAAATTGAAGAGCTTAAGAAAATCCCTGAGTCGTTAAACGACCCTAAAGAAAATGAGCTATTGGAATCTCTTAAAGACAAAGTATCAATCTTTAGTTTTGGCGGACCACTAAGCTTTGGTGCGGCTGCCGATTTGGGCCACCACGTTCGTGAGCGTGTGAAACCGGGTTCTAAAGTCACCATTTTAGATTTCTCGCGCGTTCCACTTATGGATGTTTCTGCTGCGATGGCAGTTGATACAGTTACCTCAGATGCACTAGCGGCAGGTCGTCAGCTGGTTATTTGTGGTGCTAATGCAGAAGTCAATAAGGTGCTTGAGGGCGTAAACGAAGCGCACCCAGGTATCCCCAACTTTGACACGCTACACGACGCCTTGCTTTACGCAGAAAAGCAAGTAGCCGGGACTGAAAGCAAAAACACCCGTTTTCAAGCCGCAACGCAGTCGTAAAGTAATATCAAGGTAAGATAAACCTTTCCCTTTTGGCCCTCCTTAGTGAGGGCTTTTTTGTGTCTGTTAGGCAAAGGTTTCTTTGCTAAATGTCTGGGGCCGTTTATAGCTGATGCGTGTTTACTTGGATGTCATTGAATAAACAAACATGGAAAATGTTTTATTAATTGATTGTTCAATTAAGCTTAACGCTACTGTAACAATTCCTCCCTAGAGTAGTGAGTAAACATTACACAACTACTTTGGGAAACACATGAAAACACACAATAAACTCTCGTTAGCTGTACTTGCAGCACTTTCGTCTATGACTACACCTACAGTGGCGTGGGCAGAGGAAGCAGAGCGTGCTGACGAAGAGCGCATAGAAGAAATTACCGTTGTTGGGCGAAGCGTTTCTTACGCGAATAACGCTACGAGCGACGACATGTTTAAACAACAGGCTAATCTTAGCAGTGTGTTAGCCGCGGTTGATAACCTGCCGGGTGTGCTTATTAACGAAGGTGATACCTTTGGGGCTGATGACTGGTCAACGTCTATTGTTATTCGTGGCTTTCAAGTAAACCTAAACGAGCAGCAAATTGGCATGACGGTAGATGGCATCGCCAACGGTAACTCGAATTACGGTGGTGGCGCGAAAGCGAATCGCTATATCGATACCGAAAACGTAAAAGGCGTTGAAGTTTCTCAGGGTACGGCGGATATCGCTTCCCGTTCACACGAAGCCTTGGGCGGCACACTGAATTTCACCACTATTGACCCGTCTGCGGAGCAGGGCTTAATAACCAGTGTGACTGCGGGTTCATTTGATGCGTCAAAGTATTATGTGCGTTATGAAACGGGCGAGATCTTTAAAGATACCTACGCGTGGATAAGCCTTTCAAGCCAAGAAAGCTCTGACTTTATGCAGCAAGCAGCAGAGAATACGCGTGATCATTTAGCCATGAAGTTTATCTCTACTGTTAACGACGTGTCTCTTACAGGTTACCTGTCTTACGACGATACCCACGAAGATAACTACCAGCGTATTTATGGACTGGCACAATATGAACAAAACCCAGACTGGGACCAGTTAACAGACGAATGGACAGGCGTGCCTTATCAAGATCAGGCATATCGCCGAGGTTGGTCTACTTTGCGAGAGAATCTTTTTGCCTATCTACAGGCAGAATTCACGATTGGCCAAGTCGATTTTATGACCAACGTGTATTATCACGACAACGAAGGCCGCGGGGAGTGGGTCCCACCATACATTGTTGATATCACTGATGACGGCGCAGAAGGTCATTCAGAGCTTGTAGTCGGTAATACCGTATACGGTGGCCAACAGCTTGGACAAATTTACTTTGTAGACAGGCAAGGTAATCAACTAAGTCCAATTGAAGGTTGCCAAAGCTCACTGACTTTCCCTTATGGTGGTGCTGGCCCAGAATATGACCCAGGTTGCCACGAACAAGGGGCAATTCCAGTGGGCTCTTATCGTCACACTCATTATGATAAAGAGCGCATTGGTATAAACGCTGATGCAATCTGGTATACAAAAATTGGTGATTTCGATAATACAGTACGATTCGGTATTTGGTGGGAAGACTACGAGCGTGGTGAGTCTCGCGATTGGCACAAAGTGACTAACTCGGCTATCAGCGTAGATTATGACAACGTGCCCTACTGGGTGCAGTACGACAGAACCTTCCCAGTCGATACCTTAATGTACTATGTGGAAGATGAGCTTGATTTAGGCTTTGCCCGCATTCGCGCTGGTGCCAAGAAGTTTAACGTAGATATCGAGAAAACGGACAACTTTGATTCAGCCAACAACTTAGCGGTGAATACTGACTCAGATACCTTATTCTCAGCCGGTATCGTTGCACCTTTACCCATTGAGGGAGTGGAAGTTTTCGCAGGTTACGGTGAGAACTTTGCGGCAATCAAAGATGCACAACTAGAGCGCAACGATACTGACCTTCGCTTTATAAAGCCAGAAACCGCTGACAACATTGACGTAGGTTTCCGCTACTCTTCACCTGGTTTCAATGCCAGCGTGACCTACTACAATATTGAGTTTAACGACCGTATTCAATTTACCAGTAACGAAACCTCAGAGGGCATAGACTTTCTTGAAGCCGCCGCGGGTGGGTACAAAAACGTGGGCGGTATTGAGTCTAGTGGTTTTGAAATTTCAGCAGACGTTATGTTAACCGAAGAGTTCTCGTTGTTTACTTCTATTACCTTGAGCGAGTCAGAATATGTTGCGACGGTAGGTAGTTCAGGTACGCAATACGATACACTTGACGATGCGCTGGCAGCCATCGCTGACCCTGAAAACCCAGAAGTGTCACTGGTAGCTATTGAAGGTAATACGGTTATCGGTACGCCTGACACTATGGCGGTAATTAGCCTTGATTGGGCACGCGACAACTACTTTGCAGGCCTGTCTACCAAGTACGTTGATAGCCGCTACCTGGATATTGATAATGCAGCACAAGTTGATGACTATATCGTTAGCGACTTCTATATTGGCGGCTTTATCGAAAACATTGGTTCAGGTGCTGAAGAGCTAGAAGTGCGTTTAACAGTAAACAACCTGTTTGATGAAGACTATGCGTCTACCATTGCCCCAGGTGCATTTTGGATTGGCGCGCCTCGCGCTGTTGCAGTCAACGCACGCTTAACCTTTTAATCGTGATATCATGCCTGCGGCAGCATAGCGCTGTCGCGGGTTATTTTTTACTAGATTTAAGGTTTGGAGTTGTAGCATGCCCAAGGTGGGAATGGAGCCAGTTCGTAAGAAACAATTAATTGAAGCAACGTTAGAAGTGATGGCAGAAGTGGGCTATCACGGTACAACGATTAGCTTAATTAGCAAAAGAGCTGGGCTTTCTTCAGGGATAATCAGTCACTATTTTGGTGACAAGCAAGGTTTAATTGAAGCAACGATGCGCCACCTTCTCGATGCGCTAAAAATCACGCAGCGTATTGACGATCCCCTAGAGCGGATTGATTTCATTATTGAAAATAACTTTTCACAAACGCAAGGGGCAAGTTCCGCCACCAATACCTGGTTTAACTTCTGGGCGTTGTCACTTCACAACGAAGGCTTGCATCGTTTGCAGTGTATTAACCACAAACGCTTAGAGCGTAATTTAGCGTTTAGTTACCGCAAGCTACTTAAACCTGAGCATGTCAAAAACGCCGCTGCGTCTACCGCTGCATTAATTGATGGGTATTGGCTTCGTTATTCCATGGGCAGTGTGGGTAACGGTGATTTTTCAGAGGCTGTAGCCCGTTGTAAACAATACGTTCGCGATATAGTTGCCCAATACGGAAGATAAATAAGCAAACGGAAGTTAAACAAGTACTCGGGGCTGGCGTATAAGTACCACCGAGCGAATACTGATTAGAAAAATAAAAAGGGCGGTTCGAGATAAGTCGAACCGCCCTTTTTAATTATCTACATTTTCTAAATGAGCTATGCGGACTGGTATTAGCTGGCGCCAGATACAAATCTCTATCCGGCGCGAGAAGCTAGCATGTGCTCACTAAGTGCTTAACTCAATGAGTTACCAAATTCTTACGCGCTCTTCTGGCGCAAGATAAAGTGCATCATCTGGTTTCACATCAAACGCTTCATACCATGCATCATGGTTTCTTGGTGCTTGTGCACGATAACGACCAGGCGCGTGTGTACCTGCGCGAAGTTGATTCAGCATGCTTTCTTCAGTGCGTTTTTCTTTCCACACTTGTGCCCATGCAAGGAAGAAACGCTGATCGCCTGTTAGGCCGTCAATTACCGGTGCTTCTTTGCCGTTAAGGCTAAGTTTGTAGGCGTGGTAAGCCATGGCTAGACCACCCACGTCACCAATGTTTTCACCCAAGCTGTTGCGACCATTTACGAAGTTACCTTCGATAGGCTCGTACTGGCTGTATTGCTCGGCTAGCATATCTGCTTTTTCTTCAAACGCTGCGCGGTCAGCATCGGTCCACCAATTGCGCTGAATACCGTTTGCATCTGACTTCGAGCCTTGATCGTCAAAACCATGTCCCATTTCGTGACCAATTACCGCACCGATTGCACCGTAGTTAACTGCTGCGTCGGCGTTTGGATCAAAGAATGGCGGTTGCAAAATAGCCGCTGGGAATACAATTTCGTTGAACGAGCTATTGTAGTAGGCGTTAACGCGCTGCGGTGTCATACCCCAGCGATTGCGATCCGTTTTCTCTAGCTCACGTTCTACCGATTGGTCTTGGAAGAATGTGCGTAGGTTTCGAACATTGCCTACTAAGTCTTTGTCGCTGATGGTTACGCCGTCGAAAGACTGCCATTCGTCTGGGTAGCCAATTTTAGGGTTAAATGCCATTAGCTTTTCTTTGGCATTTACCTTGGTTTCTTCGCTCATCCAGTCTAGGTTTTCAATACGCTCACCTAGTGCTGTACGCAAGTTCTCAACCAGCTCCGCCATCTGCTCTTTTGAGCTTTCTGGGAAGTATTCGTTTACGTAAATCTTGCCGATAGCAAAACCAAGTGACTCAGTACCAGACATTTGGCTCACTGCGCGCTTCCAACGAGGACGAGGCTCTTGCTGACCGCTTAGTGTACGACCAAAGAAGTCAAAGTTGGCTAGGTAGATATCTTCAGAAAGGAAATCCGCATTGTTTGAAATAGTGTGATACTTCAAGTACGACTTCCAATCGGCTAAGTCAGCTTCGTTAATAATCTTAATAACGTCTTTTACTGGCTCAGGCTGTGTAATATTCAGCTCAGGCACTTTATAACCGGTTTGAGCAAAATACGTGTCCCAATCAAAGCCAGGGTATTCGTCAGACAGTTTGCTACGCTCAATTTGATTAAGTGTAAGGTCGCGGTCACGGCGCTTTTCGCGAGGCCACTGAATTTCTGCAATTTGTGTTTCAAGAGCAAGAATGTTTGCTGCTTTTTCGGCTGCGTCTTCTTCGCCTGCAAAATTTAGCATCTGCTCGATGTGCGCTACATAAGCTTCACGAATTTTAACAAAACGTTCGCTATCGCTCAGGTAGTAGTCGCGATCAGGAAGGCCTAAACCACCAACACCAACACTTAATTGGTATTCATTTGGGTCAAGGCGGTTGTACCACATATCGCCGCCAATTGGCGTGGTTGAGCCTACTAACCAGCTGTTACCAAATGCTTTGGTTAGGTCAGTTTTGTTTTCAATGCTATCGATAGACGTGAGTACGTCTTTAATTGGCTCAATACCTTTTTCGTTGATAGTATCGGTATCCATATAAGCAACGAAAAAGTCGTGAACAAGCTTTTCTTCTGCATTTAGAGAAGACTTTTCCATTAGCCCATCAATGATGTTTTTAACTTGCTCTTCACTACGCTCTGCAAGACCCGTAAACGCGCCGTAGCGAGTTTTGTCAGCGGGCAGCTCGTAGTTGTCGTACCATGTACCGCTCGCGTACATGAAGAAGTCATCACCAGGTTTTACCGCTTCATTACGAGCGGTCAAGTCTACGCCAAAAGAGCCTAGTTCCGCTTCGCCCTTCATTTCTGGCGCTTCAACATTGCTGGTTTGTTCTTGGGCTTGTTCAGGCTGACCGCAACCAGCAAGTCCCAAAGATGCCGTAATCGCTACGGCAAGAAGTTTATATTTCATCGTTTTTCTCGTTGTGATTATAAGTGTCGTCGTTAGGTGCAGTGACACTCGTTGTTTTTAAAGTAGGCACAAATTCCTTGTTAAACGGTAAAGCATTCCGTGCCTGATTAAAATAGCTTGCGATATGTGGCGTTTCTCGCTGTAAAAAGTCTGCTACAGCAGTGTGAAACGACGGATGTTGTAATTTGTGATGAGAACGGCAATAAATGGGCTCGAAGCCTCGAAGTATTTTATGTTCACCTTGGGTGCCGGGATTAAAAAGCGATAGCTTTTTCTCAATGGCGAATTCAATGCCTTCAAAATAACAGCAGGCAAAATGTAGCCCGTCTATTTCTTTCAGTGCTCCCCAGTATCTGCCATACAGTCCTGTCTCATCATAGAAAAAGAGGGCGCTGGCTACTGCTACCTCATTCTCTATTGCCGTAACTATAAGCATGTTATCGCTCATGCTCTCGACTAGCTGCTCAAAGAACGCATCGTTCAAATATCCCACGTGACCGCTTCGTTTTAAATAGGTTACTTTGTAACACTTTGTGAAAAACTGCAGTGTCTCTGGACTAATCTCACTGCCGGTATGATGGGTGAAGCGGACGCCTTGCTCGTTCAGTTTACGTCGACTTTTCTTGATATCTTTTCTTTTGCGGGAAGTAAGCGCGTTAAGAAAATCGTCGAAATCACCATAACCGTAGTTATGCCACTGAAACTGAACCGCGTATCGGGTCAGGTAGTGGTTGGGAATACTGGGTTGAACTTTGAATTGGTCATTAGGCAAATCATCGGCTAATTCACAGGCCTCAGGCTCGTCTTTACCAATAAGTTGAGCTGAGGTGCTTTCATTGGGAAATAGCCAATGAAAAGAAGATAAAGCCTCACCAAAAACGGACTCTACATGCGCTGTCAATGTATTTTCCAGTTCACTTAAAAGTGACGGAGTAAGCGCAATGTGCCCATCAGAAAGTAGTCTAGAGCCTGTTACAGGCGTGAAGGGGATGGCCGATATCCATTTAGGATAATAGTCGAGACCGTGCTGTGCATAAGCATTAGCCCATGCGTGGTCAAACACGTATTCACCGTAGCTGTGAGTTTTCAGGTAGCCGGGAATAACGAGATTAACAGCCTCATGCTGACCTTTCGCTATAGCAATATGGCAAGGCTGCCACCCAGATTCATTGCTGCACGAGCCGCTGCGTTCTAGCGCATGTAAAAATTCATAAGAAACGAAAGGACCCGATTCTTTTGCGAGGTATTGCCAGCGCTCTTTAGAGATCTGTTCAATCGAATCTATTATTGTTATGCGATAGTTGGATGCTGTCATGCAGTTTACATCATGTAGAGGTTAAGTGCGTAAAACGCTAGATAGTCGCAATGTACGAGTAATTAACGCTAAAATAACGCGGTTTCTACGTTTAATACAGAAGAGTAAGTTTACAAAAATGTCAGAGTTCGACCGAAAAATCATTACCGACGCGATTACTCGCATGCTGGCACGACGAGAGCATAGCTTTAACGAGATTATGCGAAAGTTGCAGCAGAAGGGAATAGCGAGTGATGCTTTCATGCCTATTCTGGAGGAATTCAAAGATGCTGATATCCAAAGCGATGCTAGATTTGCAGAAAGCCGAGCTCGCGCACTGTATTTAAAAGGGAAGGGACCCCGCGCAATTAAATTAGACTTACAGCAATACGGTGTAGATGAAAGTACTGCAGAACACGCAATGAGAGAGATTGACGCTGACTGGTTTGAAAGTGCTAAAAAAGTAAAAGAGAAAAAGTTTGGCGAGTTTTATGAAACCGAATTCGCGTTGAGACAAAAGCAGAAACAATTTCTTCAATATCGTGGCTTTTACCAAGATCACATTGAATATGCTGTAAGCGCAAACGAATCTAGCTAAAACGGCTGGTTTATGCTCATGTTTACCGACAAATAGATGCCGTTGGCGATTCGTTTTATGAATACTGGCTATTTTCGTCTACTTAAAGTGAAATTTGAGCCTATCTTCTCCCCGTTACACTTAACAAAATTGCGTTATCCATGGTATTGTTGCGCAAATTTGTGTGCATTTTAATTATCCAGAGAATTATAGCGAGGATAAGCGTATTGCGTATTCGCAAACTGCCCCGATTATAAAGCTCATTAGAACAGGCAAATCGCACGTTTCAAAAATAGAATAAAGGAAGTTAGGTTTTCAATGACATTATCAACTGCTGACTTACGTAACAAGTTTATCGATTATTTTAAAAGCCATGGCCACCAAGCGGTGGCGAGCTCGTCACTGGTTCCGGCAGATGATCCCACACTTCTTTTTACCAACGCGGGCATGAACCAGTTTAAAGACTGCTTCTTAGGTGCGGAAAAGCGCAGTTACACCCGTGCGGTATCATCGCAGCGCTGTGTTCGCGCAGGTGGTAAGCATAATGACCTTGAGAATGTAGGTTATACCGCTCGTCACCACACCTTTTTTGAAATGCTGGGTAACTTCAGTTTTGGCGATTATTTCAAAAAAGAAGCGATAGAGTTTGCGTGGAATTTCCTTACCAAAGAAATTGGTTTGCCAAAAGAAAAGCTCTTAGTCACCGTTTATTCTGAAGATGACGAAGCGTTCGACATCTGGGAAAACCACATTGGCGTGCCAAAAGAAAAGATTATTCGCATTAGTACGTCAGATAACTTCTGGTCTATGGGCGATACCGGTCCATGTGGTCCTTGTTCTGAAATCTTTTACGATCACGGTGCGCACATTTGGGGAGGTCCTCCGGGAACACCAGAAGAAGACGGCGACCGCTTTATCGAAATTTGGAACCTGGTATTTATGCAGTTTAACAAACAAGCTGACGGTACCATGGAGCCACTCCCTAAGCCTTCAATCGATACCGGTATGGGCCTAGAACGTATTTCCGCTATCTTGCAGAACGTGCACAGCAACTACGAGATCGACCTTTTCCAAAACTTGATCAAATCAGCAGCATCAATTGTTGGAAGCGAAGATTTAGAAAATAAATCGCTACGGGTCATCGCCGATCACATTCGTTCGTGCAGCTTCTTAATTTGCGATGGCGTTATGCCATCAAATGAAGGGCGCGGATACGTATTACGTCGCATTATTCGTCGCGCTGTCCGCCACGGCTATCAACTTGGCGCAAACGATATTTTCTTCTATAAGCTTGTAGCATCACTTGCCAAAGAAATGGGTGAAGCGTATCCAGAACTTGTAGACCAGCTACCGGTAATTGAAAAAGTACTACGTGTTGAAGAAGAGCAGTTTAGCAAAACGTTAGCCCGTGGTATGGCTATCCTAAACGATACACTAGAAACTCTAGAAGGCGACACAGTGCCGGGTGACGTAGTGTTCAAGCTTTACGACACTTATGGCTTCCCTACTGATTTAACCAATGATGTAGCGCGTGAGCACGACCTTAAGATCGACGAAGAAGGTTTTGAAGCAGCTATGCAGGCGCAGCGGGCTCGTGCACAACAAGCTAGCAACTTTGGTGCAGACTACAACAGTAAACTCGCCATTGACCACACAACCTCATTTACTGGGTACACCGATGTAGAAGGCCAGGCGAATGTGGTTGAACTTATCGCCGACAATGCGTTTGTAGAGAAGCTTGAAGACGGTCAAGAAGGCGTTGTGGTATTAGATAGCACGCCGTTCTACGCTGAAAGCGGTGGTCAGGCAGGTGACAAAGGCGTGCTTCGCGTGGCTAACGGTGAATTCATTGTGACCGACACCCAAAAAATGGGTAATGCGTTTGCACACAAAGGTATTGCTAAAGGTTCGGTATCTAAAGGTGATACGGCAACCGCAGCGATTGATGCAGCAAATCGTGAAGCCATTAAAAAGAACCACAGCGCAACGCATTTACTTCATGCAGCACTGCGTGAAATTTTAGGTGAGCACGTAACTCAGAAAGGTTCATTGGTTGAAGCGCCGCGCATGCGTTTTGACTTCTCGCATTTTGAGGCAGTAACGGCTGAGCAACTTGCTGAGATTGAAAGGCGAGTTAACCAAGAAATTCGTGCAAATCACACGTTAGCAACTGAACTGATGGATTTAGATGAAGCTAAAGCATCAGGCGCAATGGCGCTATTTGGTGAAAAGTACGACGAAAAAGTTCGTGTGGTAACCATGGGGCCATTCTCTGTTGAGCTATGTGGTGGTACTCACGTTACACGTACTGGTGATATTGGCTTGTTTAAAATTACCAGTGAAGCGGGTATTGCATCGGGCGTTCGACGTATTGAAGCGGTTACTGGCGAACACGCACTTGAAGTTGTGCAAACACAGCAGGCAACACTGTCTTCATTGTCTGCATTATTAAAAACAGACAGCCAAAATGTGCTCGATCGCGTAGTTTCTCTACAAAATCAGACTAAAGAACTAGAAAAAGCGCTCAATTCTGCGAAACAAAAACTGGCGAGTCAGCAAGGTGCTGATATGCTTAGTAATGCAGTAGAGATAAATGGCGTTAAAGTTCTTATTGCTAATTTGGAAGGTGTTGAAGCGAAGTCATTGCGTTCAATGATGGACGACATTAAAAACCGAATTGGTGAAGGGATCGTAGTATTAGGTGTGGCTAATGACGCGAAAGTGAATCTTATTGCTGGCGTTACTAAAAACCTCACAAGTAAAGTTAAAGCGGGCGAGCTAGTTAACTTTGTCGCATCTCAAGTCGGTGGCAAAGGGGGCGGTCGTCCAGATATGGCGCAAGCAGGCGGTGATCAGCCTGAAAACTTGGGCCAGGCGCTAGATTCGGTTAACGCTTGGTTACAAGATAAGCTATAATTATTTCTGTGTATAACAGTGAGTTTTTGAAGTGACGCAGAAACATGGAATCACTGTCGCTTCCATCGGGTCGTGCCGATGGGTTGGCAAATCTTAATGGATGATGTTCAGTATTAAGGAACAGGAGCAAGCGAATGCTTATTTTGACTCGTCGAGTTGGTGAAACGCTTATGGTTGGTGACGATGTAACCGTTACCGTACTAGGTGTAAAAGGGAATCAGGTACGTATCGGTGTGAATGCACCAAAAGAAGTTTCTGTGCACCGTGAAGAGATATACATGCGCATTCAAGCAGAAAAAGGCGGTCAGCCAGGCTCTGCAGAATAATTGCATTATACGCTTCATTGGAAAAGGTCAGCTTACGCTGACCTTTTTTGTTTTAAGTGAGTAAATCTTATCGGGCTTTAGCGCAAGTCTATTGTTTCTGTTCTATTACGCCAGAAATGACGTTGTGATGTCTCGCACTAACGACCAAGTTAAGTCTCTGGGTCGTGCACAGCTTTTTTCTAGCACAATGCCTTCTGGGTGGACGATTTTTAAATCGAGACATTAACCGCTTTATCTGAGATTTTGGAGCGCTTTTAAATAACTTAAGTAAGTAATACGAATCAGCGTACTTGGTTTTGAACAAATAAATTCAAAACTTTTTGATATTATTTTTGAAAAATTGACTAAATTATTAAGGCGGGTCAGTTAAAACTGCAATGAAGCTGCACATATTCAAATGCAAATTAACGAGCATCGTTAAATAAAATTCGGTTTAATTGCTTGTATTGCGAACAAATTACTGTTTTTTTGCTCGAATCGTTTAAAATGGCAGCGGGTGAACAATTTCTTTATAAAAAAGGTTTGACTCAGGCCAATGAATCCGTAAAATGCACCCCGCAGTCAAGGAGAGGTGGGTGAGTGGCTGAAACCAGTTCCCTGCTAAGGAACCATACGCATATACGCGTATCGAGGGTTCGAATCCCTCCCTCTCCGCCATTATTCGTTGGCAGTGACGGCCAACAACAAGTTTTGCGCGTGTGTAGCTCAGCTGGATAGAGTACCTGGCTACGAACCAGGCGGT
>NZ_CACSIH010000250.1:18064-18186 GCF_902705805.1 Alteromonas alvinellae
CGAATCCTTCCACACGCGCCACTTATTTTAAAGCGTCACCTTTTGAGGTAGAACTCAAAAGTACACAAGTTTACGCGTGTGTAGCTCAGCTGGATAGAGTACCTGGCTACGAACCAGGCGGT
>NZ_CACSIH010000250.1:18194-18816 GCF_902705805.1 Alteromonas alvinellae
CGAATCCTTCCACACGCGCCATATTGAAAAGCCCACCTTTTTAGGTGGGCTTTTTCATTTCTACTTTTCTTTACTCCACTATCGTCTATGCGCGCTGTTTGAATTTTGAGCTAAGCTTAATGTGTCTAACAGCAGTAAAGCGCGAGGTACGCTATGGCACATCCAACCACCACTTTCCGATTTTTAGCAGAGCCCACCGATGTGAACTTTGGTGGCAATTTACACGGGGGCATGCTTTCTATAACAGCTTAATGAAATGGATTGACCAAGCCGCTTATGCTTGTGCCGCACAGTGGTCGAAATGCTATTGCGTTACAGTTTCAGCGAACGGTATTCGCTTTATAAAGCCAATAAAGGTAGGTCAACTCGTAGAAATAACCGCATCCTTGGTACACACTGGTGCTTCAAGTATGCATATCTATGTTGTGGTTAAATCGGGCGACGCCACGGAAAATACTACGTCAGTCGCAAATCGCTGTATTATACTTTTATGGCGGTGGACTGCGAGGGTAACCCGGTCAATGTGTCTGCTTACGTTCCCAAGGATGAACGGCATATGCAGCTGGATTTATACCAATCCGCACAGATAATCACCCACTCAGCGAGAGTTAAAATGTTCGTA
>NZ_CACSIH010000251.1:0-257 GCF_902705805.1 Alteromonas alvinellae
CAAATCCTGTCTCACCGACCACTTTTTGCAGCGAAGATTCGCCAAGCGCCCGTAGCTCAGCTGGATAGAGCAACGGCCTTCTAAGCCGTGGGTCGCAGGTTCGAATCCTGCCGGGCGCGCCATGCGAGTCAGGTAGGTCCTGATAGCAAGGCTGAATTTTCGTATTTACACTGCTAAAATAAGGCGTGTAAATTGCAAACACACCCTATGGTGGGCGTAGCTCAGTTGGTAGAGCCCCGGATTGTGATTCCGGTTGT
>NZ_CACSIH010000252.1:0-352 GCF_902705805.1 Alteromonas alvinellae
CTAACCCCATCAATTAACCTTCCGGCACCGGGCAGGTGTCACACCCTATACGTCCTCTTACGAGTTTGCAGAGTGCTGTGTTTTTAATAAACAGTCCCAGCCACCTGGTCACTGCGGCCTCCATTTGCTTACCACGCGAGGTGTTCACAAACAGAGGCGTACCTTCTCCCGAAGTTACGGTACAATTTTGCCGAGTTCCTTCACCCGAGTTCTCTCAAGCGCCTTAGTATTCTCTACCTGACCACCTGTGTCGGTTTGGGGTACGGTTCATATAATCATAAGTTTAGAAGCTTTTCCTGGAAGCAGGGCATCAACAACTTCACTCCCTTGGGAGCTCGTCTCGTGTCTCGGC
>NZ_CACSIH010000253.1:0-442 GCF_902705805.1 Alteromonas alvinellae
CAAATAAATGCGCACTTTTGACAATCAAAGTAATTTTAATTTTTAAAAACCGAATATTAACCAAAGATAGAGGTAATCATGAAAGCACTTGTTAAATCATTTGCAATNTTTAGTGTACTGCTAAGCAGCATGGCATTCGCTACTCTCAGAAGGTGCAAACATATATGAAGATAGTTTATTTTGGAAGTGACTTATTCTCGAATTGTTTGTCACTTCTAATCAAAATTAGATTGAACATTGAGCTCGTTTTCATAAACGATGTTCAGGAAAATGCGAGCTTTATCAAACGAATTTGTCGTACACACAATATTGTTTATTCCACCGAACGCCCAAGTGTCGTGACTCTTAAAGAATATTTAAATGACGAGCAGACAGTCTTTGTTGTAGCAGATTACGGATACAAACTACCCATAAACGAAATAAAATATGCGATTAATATCCA
>NZ_CACSIH010000254.1:0-6202 GCF_902705805.1 Alteromonas alvinellae
AGTACATAGCGTTAATATTTCTTATACTCCCGACAATGCTATCGACTATACCGCTGATTTCCCGATCGCTCAGTTCTCTCTTGACGACGCTGGTGTGATAATGGAGCGCTCCTGCAAGAGTATCCTCGACAAACGCAAGCACTTCCCGGCTCGGCGTAAATGCGCTGATTCGCTTCAAGGGCTGATACAGCTTTTCACTGAACTGGCGACGATACTGATGCCTTATCGCAGCCAACTCGGGGTTTCGAGGCACCACCTCGAGTATCTTCACCATGGCCTGGCCTGGTGTTCCCGTAAGAAATCTGACAATACGCCCGGTGTAGTCAATGAGCACTTCGCGGGGGTCATCATCGGGGCCCATGGCAGGCAGATCATCGTGGTACATATCCTGGAATAAACTCAGAATCAGTTCCCGCTTACTACTGTAGCGCCGATATACGGTATTTCTACCGCATCCCGCGCTGGCGATGACGTCGTCCATGGTAAGGCTGTCGTAGCCTTTTTCCGCCAGCAACTCCCAAGCCGCTGCCTTGATGGCATCGCCAACCCCGGCGCTGCGTGGGCGTCCTCTAGACTGTGTCACTTTCGGGCACTCCTTTCACTTCCCGTCGAGTCATACGAATGACACTTCTTTCCAATATCATCACGTATCGTCAGAGACTCACTCTCAGGGCCTGTTCACACGAAGTCGAGGCTCAAGTTTATGACAATTCCACAATGAAGTCCCGACTGGCCAGACCGGATATTACGCCGCTGGTCCAGTGTCGCCTTCGGGACAATCCGGAAAGCCTGTTTCTTTCATGTTGTCATATTTCCTTCAAACTTCTGCAATCCAATAACGATACTATATCGCATCGTTATTGGATGCCCCCCCTTTTTTTTACTCACAACGAGGTCACAACCATGAAAAACTTGAAATGGCTCCCCGGCCCCCTGGGGTTTGCCCTTTCCGCAACAGCACTTGCCGCTACCGGTGAGCCCTCAAACACGAACACCAGTAATATAACGGAGGTGATTGTAGTAACTGCTCAGAAGAGAGAACAGGAGATCACCGATGTTCCCATGGCAATGAGCGCCTACAGCGGCGAGTTTCTGGAGAAAATCGGCGGCTCCGAGCTGAACAGGGTCGCTGAACTTACTCCCGGGTTCGTGATGCAGCTTCAGGATAGGTTCCGTCCAGGGTTTTCCATACGGGGCATCACTACCGATGATCTCAACCCGGAGAGCGAACTTCGGGTCGCGATTTTCCAGGACGGCGTGGCCGTTACCCATGCCAACGCCTCTTATGGCGAGCTTTTCGATATAGACCGCATCGAAGTCGAAAAGGGGCCTCAATCCACATTGCACGGCAGATCCGCACTGAATGGCGGCGTCTCCATCTTCCAGAAGAAGCCTTTATTCGAACAGGTGTTCGAAGTCAAAGGTGGCTTGGGAGAATATGGTTATCAGCATGTTCAGGCTGTTGCCAATACACCCTTGTCGGATACTATGGCTGTCAGGTTTGGCGCATTGACGAAGGAGAAGGACGGTTTCGTGGAAGACAGCGACGGTTCGGGCAGTTTTAACGCCGTGAACGCCGAGGCCTACCGCCTGGGCGTACTTTGGGAACCAAGCGACGATCTACGCTTTCATCTTTCCACCACCTACGATCTCGATGACACCAGCGGCGGCGTACCCTTTAAATCAGGCACGTTTCTGCCGCTGGACCAGAGCACCGGCAAGGTGATCGGCGATCTGGATTTCTGGACTCCCACTCACCTTGAAACCTTTGGGGAGCTGCCAAAATCCTATTTTGAGCGTGAAATCAGGGGAGTAAGCGGAACCACTGAATACACCATTAGCGACCGGTTTACCCTCACATCAATCACCGGCTATCGATGGTTTGAATCGTGCCAGGCCGGCGACAACGACGGTACTCCCACCAATATCATCGCCTACGAACAGTGTGCCTCTGG
Organism: Alteromonas alvinellae; assembly: GCF_902705805.1. Taxonomy (NCBI): domain Bacteria; kingdom Pseudomonadati; phylum Pseudomonadota; class Gammaproteobacteria; order Alteromonadales; family Alteromonadaceae; genus Alteromonas; species Alteromonas alvinellae. The sequence goes on from NZ_CACSIH010000254.1 coordinate 1,956, forward strand.
AGAACAACTCTCCGAGGAAGTACGTGTAAACTTCACCGACATTGGTCCATTTAACGGTTTTGTTGGCGTTGGCGTGTTCGATGCCCAGAACGATATGAGCTTGGACATGGGATATGATGAGCGCGCCATGTCACTTCTGCTGACTGGCCAACTCCAGGCGTTTGCGCCCCGCGGGCTAACAAACGCGGAGATTAACAGCATGCTGGGTGACTCAGCGAACTCTCTGAAAGCATTTCACCTGGATCGACAGGTCCGCCATGCGGATATCAGAACCTATGACCTCTTTGCCGATGTCACCTCGAACCTCACCGATAATCTGGAGATTTTCATTGGGGGACGTATGACATGGGACAAGAAAGAGGTTTCGCTCCAGGGTACGACACCCTATGGCGTAAGCAGCCTGACCGGGAGCGGATTACTGTTAGGTCCCACACCAGGCAATCAAAAGTACAGCGACTCGAACAGTTCCTCTACAGCCACAGGCAGGGTCGGGCTTCGGTATGAAATTACACCCAACCTGAACTGGTATGCCGTTTACGGCCTGGGCAAACGCCCGGAAGTCGTTACCGTGAATACTAATGGCACCTCTTCACTTATCCCGACAGAGGAGCTGACGTCCATGGAGACTGGCATAAAGTTCCAGCTGCTGGATGGCCGTGTCGTCGGTGACAGCTCCATTTACTATTACGAATATGAAAACTTCCAGACCCTCGCGGCAGTCGAGGGACGACTCGTCACCGTCAACGCCGGCGAGGCGGACTCAACCGGATTTGAAGCCCAGGTTAATTACCTGGCCACTGACAGTTTGAGTTTGTTTGGCAGCTACGGCTACAACAAGGCCAGATTGCGTACCGGCGCATACAAGGACAACAGCTTCCGTAACAGCCCGGATCACATGTTTTCTGTCGGTGCCAGCTTCGAGTGGCCGCTGCAAACCGGTGTCATTGCGTTCTCACCGGTTTACAGCTGGCAGTCAAAAATGTTCTTTTTTGACGACAATGACAAAGCAATTCTTCAGCAGCGAACCCCCGCAGCATTCTCCGACACCAAGGTCGACGAATTCCAGGGTGCCTTCGGACTGTTCAGCGCCCGCCTGTCATACACCAGTGCGGATGAAGCCTGGATGGTGGCTATTGTCGGCGACAACCTGACTGACGAAAAGTACATCGTCGATGCAGGCAACATGGGTGATTATTTCGGCATTCCAACCTTTATCGCCGGCAGTCGCCAGAATGTCCGCGCCGAGTTCACTGTCAATTTCTGATCAACCCCAAAACGGAGCAATTTCATGAATATGATCAATGCCTCGCTCAAGAGCGGGATTCTTGCCTCATTTATCGCGGTATCCACCGCCGCACCCCTGTCTCTGGCGGCTTCACCGGATGATAAAACGTTCACCATCGCGGTGATTCCGGATACCCAGAACTACCTGGACTATACCCACCAGAAAGCTGAAGGGTTTCCCTTCGATGCCAACAAGCTCTTCATAGAACAGATGCAGTACATCGCGGACAACCTGGAAAGCCAGGGCGGTGACATCGCTTTCGTCACCTCCCTCGGGGATGTCTGGCAACACCAGACCTTGTCCATGGACGAAGATCACAAGGCGCGGGGATTCAAGATTGCGCCTAACCCCATTGTGGATAGCCACTTCGCTCCCACGGAAAAGGCCAAAACCGTTGAAATGCCCAAGGCCCATGAAGGCTTTTCCCTGATTGCGGGCAAAGTACCGTTTTCGGTAGCACCGGGAAATCATGACTACGACGCCATGTGGACAGATGCCAATCATCCTCCGTCTGCCAATCCCGACCCCCACGATCTAGCTACTTTGGGCATGCTGCATCCCGGAGGCCTGGACAATTTCCGGTCTGTCTTCGGCGCTAATTCGGTATTTTTCAAGGACAAACCCTGGTACGTGGAGTACAACGATGGCGGCGCCGACAGCGCTCAAATATTCGAGGCGGGAGGCTACAGGTTCCTCCATATCGCTCTCCAGTTCGATGCCCCCAACGCGTCGCTGGAATGGGCCGCCGGCGTGGTGGAGAAACACCCGGGCCTGCCAACCATTGTGTCCACGCACGACTACCTCAACACCGACGGTGAACGAAAGGCCAATCCGGTGATTGATGGTCATGTGGTGGATCCCATTCACAATAACCCCGAAATGGTATGGCAAAAGTTTATTAGCCAGCACGACCAGATTTTCCTGGTGCTTTGCGGCCATCAACTCGGCCAGGCGACCCGCATGGATAGCAATGCCCATGGCAATCCGGTCTGGCAATTACTTTCCGACTACCAGAGTCGGGCCCAAACCGCCATTGACGCCGGCGGCAAGGTCGAATCAGGCCTGGGAATCGGCATAGGAGATGGATGGATGCGCTTCATGGAGTTTGATATGAGCGGTAAGGACCCGGTCGTCCATGTCAGGACGTACTCCACCCATTACGATGTTCAAAGTACCGATCACAAGGAGTACGCGGAATGGTACAAGGATCACGAGCAACCCCATATGACCGAGGCCCAGTTTCGCTCCGGAGATGATTTCAAGCTGAAACTCAACGGCTTTTCCAAGCGTTTTGCCACCAAAGCTGCTCTCGTAAATCAATAATACTTCAGGACAGCACTCCGCCCTCGGGCGGAGTGCTTTTCCTCTTCAGCAGCTGGAAGCGCTGGCCGGGCGAATCAAGGTGTTCGACCCTCTGCTGGAGCATCACGCATTCGTGCAACAATTGCAGTCAGCGCATGGGCGTAAAAGCAGTTTTTGGGCACGCCTGTAGACTTGATGTAGTATTAAAGCCCGCTAATCGAGCATGAGTCTCATACGGATGCTCGGGTCGAAAGGGAATCCCCAGGCGAGTAACCTGTTTGCGGTGATCCATTAGCTGCAGGAGCAGAAGAGCATACATCTGGAAGCAAAGCCAGGAAAGCGGCCTATGGAGCTGTGCGGCAGCGCTCAGTAGGCAATTTTTCAAAATATTGTTAAGCCTTTTCTGAGCATGGTATTTTTCATGGTATTACCAATTAGCAGGAAAATAAGCCATTGAATATAAAAGATAAAAATGTCTTGTTTACAATAGAGTGGGAGTGACGGGCACTGGCTGGCAATGTCTAGCAACGGCAGGCATTTCGGCTGAGGGTAAAAGAACTTTCCGCTAAGCGATAGACTGTATGTAAACACAGTATTGCAAGGACGCGGAACATGCCTCATGTGGCGGCCAGGACGGCCAGGACGGCCAGCCGGGATCGGGATACTGGTCGTTACCAGAGCCACCGACCCGAGCAAACCCTTCTCTATCAGATCGTTGACGAGTATTACCCGGCATTCGCTGCGCTTATGGCAGAGCAGGGAAAGGAATTGCCGGGCTATGTGCAACGGGAATTTGAAGAATTTCTCCAATGCGGGCGGCTGGAGCATGGCTTTCTACGGGTTCGCTGCGAGTCTTGCCACGCCGAGCACCTGGTCGCTTTCAGCTGTAAGCGTCGCGGTTTCTGCCCGAGCTGTGGGGCGCGGCGGATGGCCGAAAGTGCCGCCTTGCTGGTTGATGAAGTACTGCCTGAACAACCCATGCGTCAGTGGGTGTTGAGTTTCCCGTTTCAGCTGCGTTTCCTGTTTGCCAGCCGGCCCGAGATCATGGGGCGGGTGCTGGGCATCGTTTACCGCGTCATTGCCACGCACCTGGTCAAGAAAGCGGGCCATACCCACCAAGTGGCCAAGACGGGCGCGGTCACCCTGATCCAGCGTTTTGGATCGGCGCTCAATCTGAATGTTCACTTCCACATGCTGTTTCTCGACGGTGTGTATGTCGAGCAATCCCACGGCTCAGCGCGTTTCCGCTGGGTCAAGGCGCCGACCAGCCCAGAGCTCACCCAGCTGACGCACACCATCGCCCACCGGGTGGGTCGCTATCTGGAACGGCAAGGCCTGCTGGAACGGGATGTCGAAAACAGCTATCTGGCCTCGGATGCGGTGGATGACGACCCGATGACACCCCTGCTGGGGCACTCGATCACTTACCGTATCGCTGTCGGTTCACAGGCGGGGCGAAAGGTGTTCACTTTGCAAACTCTGCCGACCAGTGGTGATCCGTTCGGTGACGGGATTGGCAAGGTAGCCGGGTTCAGCCTGCACGCCGGCGTGGCGGCCAGGGCCGATGAACGCAAGAAGCTCGAACGGCTGTGCCGGTACATCAGCCGCCCGGCGGTATCCGAGAAGCGGCTATTACGGATCCGGCTGTTATCCATAAGAT
>NZ_CACSIH010000255.1:0-634 GCF_902705805.1 Alteromonas alvinellae
ATGGGTGATCGGAATGGGCCGGAACATGCATACCTCCTGCGATACGCTTACCATTCGCCATTTTTTGATATATGCGAGCAAATATCTCAGCCTGTTGTGTGACTCGTTCTTTTTGTATTTCGCTGTAAAGTTTTTCAAATGAATAGGCATTTCGGGCATACCATCGCGTCATTGCCATCGACAAATGCGAAAATTGCTGCTTCAAGGCGGGGAAAGAACACAGCTCATAACCAATTAGGTAGTACGCGAGGGAGCGCCGTGTCTGGTGTGGCGAAAAGTGAAATTTATCACCCTGATTAAAAGATGTTTGGGTTGGGTCGGAGGTCTGTAAATGCCCCATATCTTCTGCTGTAAGTGTAAAATCAAATTTATCGCTGTTAAACCCCGTATTAATTTTAGTGTGTAATGCGCTCTTCCCTATAGGTTGGGGAAAAGCGATGTCCTTCAAGTTTGCAAACATTCGATGATTATTTTTCTTTGCAAATCTGTCGCGATAAGGCGTATTAATAGCATTTAATATATGGAAGGCTTTCCAACCCGTTTCCGTGGTTACAAACGTGTCATTTTTGGTTTGACTACTGATCGTAATTTTTGATTGGCGTGTAGCGGCGTTTTTCAAGGTAGTTGTCGCCTG
>NZ_CACSIH010000256.1:0-10136 GCF_902705805.1 Alteromonas alvinellae
AATCTCGCTGAGTGGGTAATGATCTATGCAGACTGGTATTACTTAGCGCAACGAATAACGTAATTAGCGCTACGAATAACGGCTTAAGAAAAAAATACAAAAAAAAGCCGGCAGGGATGCCGGCAATAAGTGGAGTGGGACTCCAATGAGGGTAAAACACACAAAAGCATTAAAACTCAGGGAGAAGTCTTAAAACTTGTATGCAGTATAGAACCCGTTTTTAAATAGGAAAATCGTTAAAAATTGATTATGGTAATCGGAAAATTAGAATGTGCTGAATAGCGAATAGCGAATAGCGAATAGCGAAGAAAGAAAATTGGGCTACACAAAAAACAGCGTGTAGCCCAAAGGGGGGATTAGGCTAAGCCTAGCTTCTTCTCTAGGTAGTGGATGTTGGTTCCACCCGCAAAGAAGTTTTCATCGGCCATAATGGCGCGCTGAAGAGGTATATTCGTTTTAATACCTTCAACTACAATCTCTTCAAGGGCGTGGCGCATACGAGCAATCGCTTCGTCGCGGCTTTCACCATAGGTGATAAGCTTACCAATCATTGAGTCGTAGTAAGGAGGCACGTGGTAGCCCGCGTAAATATGCGACTCCCAGCGAATACCTAAACCACCTGGCGCATGGAACATATTGATAGGACCAGGGCTAGGAATAAAGGTTTTAGGGTCTTCTGCGTTAATTCGACATTCAATAGCGTGGCCACGAATTTGAATTTGCGACTGATCAATTGATAGTGGCTGTCCGGCTGCAATGCGCAGCTGCTCTTTAATAAGGTCAACGCCTGTGATCATTTCAGATACAGGGTGCTCTACCTGAATACGGGTATTCATTTCAATGAAATAGAATTCACCGTTTTCATATAGGAACTCGAAAGTACCTGCTCCGCGGTAGCCAATTTCAATACAGGCTTTGCGGCAGCGATCGCCAATCTTGGTGCGCATTTGCTCAGAAATACCCGGTGCAGGGGCTTCTTCCACTACTTTCTGGTGGCGACGCTGCATTGAACAGTCACGTTCACCTAAGTGAATAGCGTTGCCTTGGCCATCGGCTAATACCTGAATTTCGACGTGACGTGGGTTTTCAAGGAATTTTTCCATGTAAACCGTTGAGTTGCCAAATGCAGCGCCAGCTTCCGCTTGCGTGGTTTCAATGGCTTTAATCAACTCAGCTTCGCTGCGTACTACGCGCATACCACGACCACCGCCGCCGCCCGCAGCTTTAACGATGATTGGGTAACCAATGCGCTTAGCAATGGCTTTGTTGCGCTCTACGTCGTCAGTTAGCGGGCCGTCAGAACCGGGTACACACGGTACGCCTGCTTTTTTCATGGCGTTGATAGCAGACACTTTGTCACCCATAAGGTTGATAGTTTCAGCTTTAGGGCCAATGAAAATAAAGCCACTTTTTTCTACCGCTTCAGCAAAGTCAGCGTTTTCCGCTAGGAAACCGTAACCTGGGTGAATAGCAATAGAGTTAGTGACTTCTGCAGCAGCAATAATGCGAGGAATGTTCAGGTAGCTTTCGGTTGCCGATGCTTTACCAATACAAATTGATTCGTCAGCCAGCAACACGTGCTTCAAGTTTTTATCCGCAGTAGAGTGCACTGCTACGGTTTTGATGCCTAGTTCTTTACAGGCTCTCAAAATACGCAGGGCAATCTCACCACGGTTAGCAATAAGTACTTTATCTAGCATAGTTAAGCACTCGCTTATTCAATGATAAACATTGGCTGGTCGAACTCTACAGGGTCTTGGTTTTCAACCAGGATTGCCTTAACCACGCCTGCTTTATCTGCTTCAATTTGGTTCATCATCTTCATCGCTTCAACGATACAAAGCGTGTCGCCAACTTTTACTTGCTGACCCACTTCTGCAAACGGTTTTGCAGTTGGTGAAGAAGCACGGTAGAAAGTACCGACCATTGGAGACTTAACAACGTGACCCTCTGGCTGTGCTGGCTCAGCTGGCGCTTCAGACGCAGTGGTAGCTGCCGCTGCAGGAGCTGGTGCCATTTGCGGTGCTGCTGGTGCTGCAAAGCTGTAGTTCATTGGCGCTTGAACACCCGTTGGACCACGGTGGATGCGTACAGACTCTTCGCCTTCAGTGATCTCTAGCTCGGCAATGCCAGATTCTTCCACTAGTTCGATGAGTTTTTTAATCTTTCTAATATCCATGTTCTGTCTCTGCTTTATTTTTGCGATTTCGGTAAATTGATTGCTGCAGTAAGCGCGAGCGAGTAGCCCATGGCACCAAGGCCAACAATGACGCCAGCTGCAACATCAGAAAAATAAGAATGATGACGAAAAGGTTCACGAGCGTGAACGTTCGACAAATGCACTTCAATAAACGGGATATTGACACTTAATAACGCATCGCGAAGGGCGACACTGGTGTGCGTGAAGGCAGCAGGATTAATAATAATGGCATCAACAGTTCCCATAGCAGCGTGTACGCGGTCGATCAGTTCATACTCAGCGTTTGACTGAAAATGCGTTAAGGTCACGTTGCTTGACGCGGCCTGCGCCTGCAAATCATCAACGATGTCTTGCAAGGTTTGCGTGCCGTATTTGTCGGGTTCTCTTTGGCCTAACATATTTAAGTTAGGGCCGTTCAATAACAAAATATTCATCTAGTTTGCTGCTATCTTCGGGAAAAAGTCACTGTTATTGCCATTTCAACAAAATTTTGTGACAGTTGCACGAAAAAAAGCCAATTAATTTTCTCGTTTACTGTGTTAACTGCTGATTATAGTGATAGATAAAGATTTCGCAGCAAAATACTGGTCTAATCAGGTGTTTTCGACGCAAAGTTTGAGGTGTGTTTTTACATAAAACCGCCACATGCTGCGTTCTTTAGAGGTATCAGTGTGTGTTGCCAGCAGACGTCTTGGCGAGAGAAAAAGGTACACTTACATATTTACCATGGAACTTAGCCACATAAATACCAAAGTGAAGGTGGGGCAAAGAAGAAAACCCCGTGTTGCCGCTATAACCAATAAGCTGCCCGCGCTTTACAGTTTGCCCTCTTGTTACTACAACACCTTTATATTTCAGGTGGTAGTATTCGCCGGTGGTTCCGTCGCTATGAAGAATAACAACGTAGTTAGCGTATTTTGCAAAACGCATAGAGGGACCGCCTTGGTTACCGTCATCTTTGGTATCTATCACTACGCCATCGCGCGCCGCAAGAACCGGTGTGCCGACAGGGGCGGCAAAATCTAACGCATACCGTGACGCCCCTGAATGGCTATAGCTTCCATTAAAGCCCTGAACAATGCGGTATTCACCAGCAGGTTGTAGGGGAGATAGATAGGTGTAAGCGTTATCGTGCGTAGCATCTATGCGCCCTACCGTCCATTTCACACGCATTGATTGCCAAAATGCGTGGGTGTCTTTTACTACACCAAGCGGTATTGCCTCATCAGTACTTAAAAACGCATTGACGTGCGCTTTTGACTGTAACGCATCTTCGCCCGTTGGTATTTGAAACAGCGTATCTGAATACAACGTCAGGGCCACAGGCAGTGCCACTTTTCTTTGCACTGTCACCAGATAAAGTGAAGAAGACGAAGGAGTAAGCTCAAAGCAAAAGCGTTTGTTATCAAAGCAGCCTGATGTTTTTGCTGCCACCGAAAGAGAAAAAGAAAAGGAAATAGCAAAGAAGGTTAGCAAACACGCTAACCTTCTCATTAGTGACTGGTTCCAACTCGAAACTAAGATGGCCGAGCCTTGAGACGCTCGCCATGTTAGGGGGAGAAATGCCGCGGATTTAGGCTCCTTAGTTGGAGCCATTATTTTGGACGTTACTGGTGTTAGACCCATTGTTAAGCCACTCGTTTACGTGACCGGCAAAGGCGTCTGCTTTCATAAACCCGGTAACACGAGCTTTGGTTAGCTCGTCGCCGTTTTCGTCAAAGAACAAAATGGTAGGCAGGCCTAGCACTGTAAAGGTGTCAAAAATCTCCTGACGCTCTGGTGTGTTATCGGTAAGGTCCATTTGCATCCATACCGTATTGCTAAGCGCAGATACCACTTTCTCGTCAGGGAACGTGTACTTCTCGAACTCCTTACAGGCTACGCACCAGTCGGCGTACAAATCGACCATCACGGTTTTACCTTTTGTGTTAGCCGCCGCTATTTTATTACGTAAGTCTGCCAAGTCTCGCGCAACAACAAAGTCTGGATGCCCTGCGTGGACACCATCAGAGTCCTCGCCCCAAAGCCCTGTGTTTAGCCCTGCTTGATAAGTAAGGCCAGCACTTCCCATAATGCCTATCGCAACTAAAACAGCACGCACAAGCTTCATGAGCGAGTTTTTGCTGGCGCGATTGAGTACCCAGTAATAACCGAATAAACCAAAGCCAAGCAATGCCCATAAGAAACCAGTAGCAGGGCTGTTGTATAGACGCTCAATAAACACAATGGCCACGGCAAGCATCATAAATCCGAAGGTGACTTTAACCACATTCATCCAGTTACCTGCTTTAGGTAGCAGTTTTCCGCCTGTCATGCCGAACAGAATAAGTGGAACGCCCATACCAATACTTAACAAGTAAAGAGAAATAAAACCTAGCGTCATATCGCCAGTTTGGGCGATGAATAGCAATATGCCGGTTAGCGGGGCAGTAGTGCAGGGCGAAGCGATAAGGCCAGACAATACACCCATAACAAATACACCAGCGAAACTGCCGGGCGTTTGATTGTTACTCATGTGAGTGAGCTTTTCTTGATACTTCGCCGGTAGCTGAATTTCAAAGCCACCAAACAGGGCAACGGCAAGCGCCACAAATAGCACAATGAATACGCCGAGTACTACAGGGTGTTGAAGCGCAGCTTGAAACTGCGCTCCTGCCACAGCGACAACCAACCCAAGCACGAGTAAGTAATCGCCATACCTTGTACATAAACAAAGGTTAGCCAGAATGAATGCGATGCGGTTTTAGGCTTGCCCTGACCAATCACAATGCCCGACACAATGGGATACATCGGGAATACGCAAGGTGTAAAGGCTAAGCCTACGCCTAGTGCAAAAAATAGAGCTAAAGTGAGAGCAAGGTTATCTTTATCAATTAGCCTTTGCGCTAAATCGAACTGCTCGCTTTGTGAAGACGACGAGGTAGACGCGCCATTTGATTCTGCTGTCGCATCTGCGTTTACTGCACTATTGCTTCCGACTTCATTTAAATACACCACTTTTACTGTGGGCGGGTAGCAAAGGCCGGCATCAGCGCACCCTTGATAGCGAATTTTAACTACGCCGTCACTGAGTGCTGACTCAATGGGTAGGGTAATAGATACGCCGTTGTAAAATACTTCAGACTCACCAAAGAACTCATCTTCAATCATTACCCCGCTTGGGTAAACAGGCTCGCCAATTTCGGCTTGTTTAGCCACAAACTTAAACTGTTTAAGGTATAAGTAGTAGCCGTCAGCAATGTCGAAATTTAAAGTAAGAACGTTATCTTTTTGACTAAAGTCAAAAGCAAACGCTTGGTCAACATCGAGAAATTGGGGCTCATTTGTAAATGGGTCGCCAAAAGCACTTGGCACTTGTGCGAACGCAAACGTAACTAACAGCGACATCAAACAAAGCACTGACAATACGGACGCAATAAAGCGACGAAACAGCGAAGCCAACGATAGGCAAGGCGAAGGCAAAAGGGTAGTCATAAGGTTGTCATTCATTTTAATCTATTTTTACGTCTTAGTTATTCTTGTTAAGAAAATACGGGTTCAGTTAGCGCTGCAGTGTGTTTTGTAGCCAATGCCCATAAGCGCTGCTGGCTTCAGCGTTAAGTTCTAACCATTCTGGTACGTCATAGGGGTGAAGTTCACTTACCTTATCAAACGCCTGCAAAACGTATTGTGTATTTGTTTTAATGAGTAACTGACATTCGGTGTCGGTTTCTATTTTTCCCTGCCACTCATACACAGACTCAATACCTTTAATAATGTTAACGCAGGCAGCAAGCTTATCTTTAACAAGCGTACTGGCAATTAATTGCGCTGTCTTTTCATCTGGCGTGGTACATAATACAAGCTTTATTGTCATAAACTTTTCCTACTTATCTCGCGCCTGTTACTTTGCTAATGGGTCGATGTGTAATAGACCTGAAAGCCCGCACTATTCTTTCACAGCGAAAGTATATCACGGTCGTTATCGGTCGCTTTACGTGGCTATTTAAGCGAAAGGGTGGGCACCTTTTCTTGTTATTACGTACAAAGACCCTATAACAGGTTAGGAATACATGAAAGAGGAAGCATTTTGCGGGTTTTATTTATACTGTTTGCCCTATTACCTATTTTAGAGATTGCGTTGCTGATTAATGTGGGCAGCGTGATAGGTGGTTGGAATACCGTTGGCTTGGTGATTCTCTCTGCCTTTATTGGTGCTTACTTTGTTAAGCGCGAAGGCGTAAGTACGCTGCAGACGGCGCAAGAAAAAATGCAGCGAAATGAAGTGCCAGGAAAAGAACTAGTTGAAGGCTTGATGCTGGTGGTTGCGGGTATTTTACTTGTGACGCCAGGCTTTATTACCGATATTTTCGGCTTCTTATTGGCAATGCCAGGCTCTCGTCACTTCTTTGCTGCTCAGGTCAGTAAGCACATGAAAATGCGTGTTGTCGCTCCGGGTATGGGGCCGGGAACTGCAGGCTTCGGACAGGGTCAGACACCGTTTGGGCAAAGTCCTTTCGGTGATCGCTCTAACTCGTCCAATAGTGATGGTGATGTGTTTGAAGGTGAGTACACCGATCACACCACTAACGACCCAGATAAGCGCTTAAAATAGCGAGCCCCAACGCCCTCTCCGTCGGGTTATGAGCGCCGTTTACCGCGATAAACGGCGTTTACTTGCCCAATAAAAAGAAGTATTTAGCGAAAAAACCAATTTTTTTACATTTTTTTGCCTAAAAACCCTTGAAGTTATCTGGGTACTACCCCATCTATCCGTGCAGAAACGATTTTAACAGCTCAGTAATGAGCAACCTTAAACACGCGACGTTTAGATAGTCTGAATGTCGATAATTACATTCATTTGAATAGTGGAATTTTCAGGAGACTTGAAAATGGCAATTCGTCCTTTACACGACCGCGTAATCCTTAAGCGCGCAGAGCAAGAAAGCAAATCTGCAGGCGGTATCGTTCTGACTGGTTCTGCAGCAGAAAAATCTACACGCGGCGAAGTAATCGCAGTAGGTAACGGTCGCATTCTTGAGAACGGCGAAGTTAAAGCGCTAGACGTTAAAGTAGGCGACACCGTTATTTTCAACGACGGTTACGGCGTTAAAACAGAAAAGCTGGATGGTGAAGAAGTACTTATCCTAAGCGAAAGCGACATTCTAGCGATTGTTGAGTAATTACAACTAACGTTAAAACGAATTTTTAGAGGAATTTAATCATGGCAGCTAAAGAAGTACGTTTTGGTGATGACGCTCGCAGCAAAATGCTAAAAGGCGTAAACACACTAGCTAACGCAGTTAAAGTAACACTAGGTCCAAAAGGCCGTAACGTTGTTCTAGACAAGTCTTTCGGTGCACCGACTATCACTAAAGATGGTGTGTCTGTAGCGAAAGAAATCGAACTTGAAGACAAGTTCGAGAACATGGGCGCGCAGATGGTAAAAGAAGTAGCGTCTAAAGCGAACGACGAAGCGGGTGACGGTACTACTACTGCTACTGTACTTGCGCAAGCAATCGTAACTGAAGGTCTTAAGAGCGTTGCAGCGGGTATGAACCCAATGGATCTTAAGCGCGGTATCGACAAAGCGGTAGCGGCAGCAGTTGAAGAGCTTAAAGCCCTTTCTACTGACTGTGCAGACAGCAAGTCTATTGCTCAAGTAGGTACTATCTCTGCAAACTCTGATGCAGAAGTTGGCGATATCATTGCTCAAGCAATGGAAAAAGTAGGTAAAGAAGGTGTTATCACTGTAGAAGAAGGTCAGGCACTTCAAAACGAACTAGACGTTGTTGAAGGTATGCAGTTCGACCGCGGTTACCTATCTCCATACTTCATCAACAACCAAGAAAACGGTACTGTTGAACTAGACAACCCGTTCATCCTATTGGTTGACAAGAAGATTTCTAACATCCGCGAACTACTTCCTACCCTTGAAGGCGTAGCGAAAGCGGGTAAGCCGCTAATGATCATCGCTGAAGATGTTGAAGGCGAAGCGCTTGCTACACTAGTAGTTAACAACATGCGCGGTATTGTTAAAGTTGCAGCGGTTAAAGCACCAGGTTTCGGTGACCGTCGTAAAGCAATGCTACAAGACATCGCTATCCTAACTGGCGGTACAGTAATTTCTGAAGAAATTGGTCTAGACCTTGAAAAAGTTCAGCTTGAAGACCTAGGTACTGCTAAGCGCGTAGTTATTAACAAAGACAACACAACTGTTGTTGACGGTAACGGCGACCAAGAAGCGATTGAAGGCCGTTGTGCTCAAATCAAAGGTCAAATTGAAGAGTCTACGTCTGACTACGACAAAGAGAAACTTCAAGAGCGTCTAGCTAAGCTTTCAGGCGGTGTTGCAGTAATTAAAGTTGGTGCAGCAACTGAAGTTGAAATGAAAGAGAAGAAAGACCGCGTAGAAGATGCACTACACGCAACTCGCGCAGCGGTTGAAGAAGGTGTGGTACCTGGTGGTGGTGTAGCACTAGTTCGCGCAGCAGCTAAACTTGCTGACCTTACTGGCGACAACGACGACCAAACCGTAGGTATTAAGCTTGCACTACGTGCAATGGAAGCGCCTCTACGTCAAATCTCTATTAACTCAGGTGCAGAAGCATCAGTAGTAGTTAACGAAGTGAAGAACGGCGAAGGTAACTACGGTTACAATGCAGGTAACGACACTTACGGCGACATGCTAGAGATGGGTATCCTTGACCCAACGAAAGTAACGCGCTCTGCACTTCAGTTCGCATCTTCAATTGCTTCACTAATGATCACAACTGAAGCAATGGTAGCTGAACTACCTAAAGACGACGCGCCTGCAATGCCTGATATGGGCGGCATGGGCGGAATGGGCGGCATGATGTAATCATCCCCCAAGCTTAACGCTTAAAAGAAAGGCGCTGCTCATAGAGCAGCGCCTTTTTTTTTGTGCTAACTCTTTTGGGAGTTAGTTTAACGGAGGAATGTCATCGGCATTCTGGTTAATTTTACCTACGCCCGAGTAGTTGATAACTCGCTGCTTAACCACGTCGGCATCATCTAGTACGTAGTCGTAAGGCACTTCGTAGCTGGATGTTGGCGTGGCGTCAGGTCCTGCAACAACGTCACCATCAGCTGGCGTTGTCCAGGTTACACCTTCGCCAAACAGGTTGCCTGACGTGTTCCAGTATCCAATAACGTCTGAGTAGAAAGAAACAATTGGGTTTTGCGTGTTTTCAAACACATTGTTTTCTACCTGTAGCTCTGCACCAATTCTTGAATTGATTGCCGTAGAGGATATCTGATTGTAATAGTTGTTATACAAGTGACCGTGACCGTAGCGGAATAACGGCAAACGTGACTCGATATTCTCAAAGCGGTTGTGGTGGAAGGTAATTAAACGCTCGGTATTATCACTGTCTACATCATTCTCAGTGTGGCCGTGTAACGAGGCTTTCCAATGATCATGAAGGTAGTTGTAAGAGATAGTGATGTTTTTCGCGCCGCGTTTACTATCTACTAACCCGTCGTAGAAATCCTTGTCCACAGACAATGTGCTGTAAAGCTCATTGTGGTCAATCCAAATATTGCTGGTGGTAGAGCCGTCGTTATCACCTTCAATAGAGATAGCGTCTTTTCCATCAGTAAGCACGTGGTGAATTTTCAGGTTTTGAATAATCACGTTATTTGCACGTCTAATTAATATGCCAATGCCGTCGAATTCGCCTCTGTCTGCAACCCCGATAATTGACACATCGTTCATGTCTTTTATTTCAATCGGTGAGCCCGTACCGCCATTGTTTGCGTCGGTAATGGTGCCATCTACATAAACCGTTACTGGGGTGTTGCTGTTCGCCGCGCTGTCTAGTGCCGCTTGCAGGTCTGCGCCGTTATCTACGGTTACTACTGTACCGCCAGCACCGCCGGTTAATGCATAGTTGTATTGCGCAAAACCCCCCTGTGTCAGGATAGTTGTCGCCTC
>NZ_CACSIH010000257.1:0-57197 GCF_902705805.1 Alteromonas alvinellae
TGAGGCGGTGACGCCTCACCCTACTCGATGCATATTGAATACGTTATGTATTCCACTTTTTTGAGGAATGTACTCAATTAGTTAACAGCATTTTTTCACCGTATTTTCATCAGTTTAGTACATGTTGAATATAACTGATTTTTCCCCTTGTATAGCGCAGAACACCTGCTAAAGCATGAGCAGCAATCGTATAATTCACCCCTGACAATTTGGGAGTAAAATGTATGCTGGACTATGTGCTCATTGGCATAGCGGTAATGGCATTATTGGGTGTGGTATTTGAAGAAGTGCTACACGTGAATAAAGCCAAAACCACATTATTTTTCGGAACATTCGCATGGATCCTTCTTTTCATAGATGCGAATAGGGGCCCTCACCTAGCAGAGCTCAATGAACACCTCATAGAAAACATAAGCGAAATATCCACCCTCTGGTTATTCCTTTTAGCGGCAATGACTTTCGTTGCTTACCTTAACCGCAAAGGCATGATTGAAAACATGTTAAACATTATCATGCCGCAAAAAATAACCCTCAAAAAACTCATATTCTTTACCGCTATTTTTAGTTTTTGCTTCTCCTCGCTAGCTGACAACATCACAGCGACCTTGGTGTCTATTGCCATGGTTTTATCCTTGGGTTTGCCCTTTAACCAAACCATGCGATTTGCCGTGCTAGTGGTATTTGCGGTGAACTCTGGGGGCGTGTCGCTAATAACCGGGGATGTCACCACTCTTATGATTTTCTTGGATGATAAGGTCACTATAACTCAGCTGCTCTTACTTATTATTCCTTCACTCACAGCAGTACTATTTCTAGCGTTACTGTTGAGTATAGGTATGAAGGGGGAGGTTAAAATAAAAAAAACACGTCATGAACTTAGGCCGGTTGATTACGTAATTGCGGGAATATTCCTGTCCACTATTGTACTGACGTTAATTGCCAATGTGCTTTTTGCTATTCCACCTATGCTTTCGTTTTTAGCGGGTATGGCGGTTATGTTTTTAGTGGCAACCTTTATGGGAGAAGAAAAATATGATGATCCTATCTTGGACTATATTCGCCTAATAGAATTCGACACGCTTCTGTTTTTCCTTGGGGTGTTGCTGCTTGTCGGTATGCTCGATCACATTGACGCATTGGGCGCACTTTTACATGTATATAGCGTAATGCCTTCAACAGGGGCCAACTTTGTGATGGGGGTGTTGTCTTCCATGATAGATAATGTGCCATTAACTGCTGCGTTGTTAAAAGCGGACATTGCCATGTCGACAGCTGAGTGGATGGCGTTCACGTATGCAGTAGGCGTGGGGGGCTCGTTACTTATTATTGGCTCATCAGCAGGTATTGTTACCATGAGTAAGGTCAAGGGCCTGACGTTCGCCAAATACGGCAAGTTCGTGTTGCTTCTTCTTGCAGCGTATAGCGTGGGTTACGCGCTAGTATTGGTAATGGCGAATTTATTTGTTACGGCAAGTTAAGGTGGTGACGTTGCTTTTATAAAAAGAACCAATAAAGCGTTTGAGGGCGATAGCCTGTCGCCCTTACGCTTTTTTATATAACGCTCCGAGTACCGTGGCTTTCGAAGCCCCTGTGACTGCAGGCACATTGCCTGGAATATCATTCACATACGCATGTGCAAACCACGCAAATGCTGCGCCTTCAACGTGCTGTGGATGGATGCCCAGAGCATGGCTGTCTGTTACTACATAATCGCTCAACGCATTGCTCAGGTTATGCATTAATGCTTTATTGAAAGCGCCACCGCCACACACTATAACTTCGCTTTTTGCGCCTTCTCTATTTGTTTTAGGAAAATGCTTCACAATTTCCTGAGCGATAGTGCTACCTGTTAGCGAAAGTAGGGTAGCTTGCACGTCTTTAGGGGCTAAATTATTGTTCTTTTCTTCGCTTTGCAGCTCTGCCCTAGAAGGGAAGTAATTGGCAAGCGCATTACTTAACCAATTGATATTGAAATACTCTCTGCCAGTGCTTTTGGGTGCAGGCAAAGCGAAGTAATCATCCAGTAAGAGCCTGTCTAACAGGCCTGAGTGACAATGCCCTGACGCAGCCCATGCTCCGTCTTTATCAAAGCTTTTATTTAAATGAAGACTTATCCACTGATCCATCAAGGTGTTACCGGGTCCGGTATCAAACCCTTTAGGTGGCGAAGCATCTTGTTTTGGCGCAAGCATTGAAACGTTTGCTATACCGCCAATGTTAACGAGTGCCCGGTGTTTATCATCACTGGCAAATACTGCATTATGAAAAGCGGGCACTAAGGGAGCACCCTGACCACCAAGGGCTATATCTTTGCGCCTAAAGTCGGCAATAACATCAATGCCGGTAAGAACAGCGATGGTATTAGGATCGCCTATCTGACAGGTGAAGCCGCGTATGGATGATCCTGCAAAGTGTGCTGACAATACATCGGAATTTGGGTGGTGACGTATGGTTTGGCCGTGCGAGCCAATAGCCGTAATATCCGAAGGATGTAGGTTGTTTTTCTCAAGCAGCGCTAAGGTGACCTGTGCAAAGGTTTCAGCAACCAGTCTATCAGCGATGGCCAAACTGTTAAGTTCATCAGGACCTTCACTACAAAGTGCATTGAGTGCAGTAAGTAATTCGGCAGAATAAGGAATTGAATGGGCGGCGAGGGTAGTACAAGACGTATGTGAAATATCGCATAGGACGGCGTCGACGCCGTCCATGCTAGTACCTGACATCAGGCCAATATATTTTGCCATCTAGTCGTCGCTATTGCATCGCAAGCATAATGCGCTTGTTATTATCTAGCTGCTCTTGGCGTATTGCGGCAATTTCCATAAATCTTTCTTTCTCTTCCTTAGCAATAGGAAGCGCCTTCGGTAGTTCTACCGTACGTGGGTTTCTGTGAACACCATCCACTAAAAACTCATAGTGCAGATGGGCGCCAGTAACCATACCTGAACTACCTAAATAGCCCACGGTTTGGCCTTGCTTAACCGTATCTCCCACTTTCACTGCACGCTTCTTAAAGTGAAGATATTTGGTCGTGTATTTCTCGCCATGCTGAATGAAAACATGGTGACCGTTATATTTATCGTATCCCGCTTTAATTACTTTACCGTCACCCGCAGCCATAACTGGCGTACCAACCGCAGCAACGTAATCTGTACCGCGGTGCGCTTTCCAACGCTTTTGCACTGGGTGGAAGCG
The DNA here is from genome assembly GCF_902705805.1 of Alteromonas alvinellae. NCBI lineage: Bacteria > Pseudomonadati > Pseudomonadota > Gammaproteobacteria > Alteromonadales > Alteromonadaceae > Alteromonas > Alteromonas alvinellae. The sequence goes on from NZ_CACSIH010000257.1 coordinate 3,196, forward strand.
AGCTTTTGTGAAGTTAGAGCTTACATATCTAAAATTCACTGGCGCACGCAGGAAGCTCTTACGCATACTGCGCCCTTCAGGCGTGTAGTATGTTCCATCTTCGTGAAGAATAGCGCTAAAATGCTCGCCTTGGTTGGTAAACTCTGCTGCTACGATGTCGCCGTAACCGACAAATTCACCATCAATGTACTGCTCTTCAAATACTACGTTAAACGTATCGCCAGATCGGATCTCAATAGCGAAGTCGATATCCCAGCCGAAAATGCCAGCCAAATTCATAATTTGATTGCTGGTTAAACCTGCTTCACTGGCGGCATTCCAAAAACTTGAGTGAATTTCACCTTGGGCGAAGTTGTAGCGAATGTCTACATCTCGCTTTTCAAGCTCAGCGGTTAAGGCGCTGTTCTCATCCGACGATTCTGGGCGTACAAACAGGGTTTCAGTCGAAGACAATTTGTACTTTAACTCGCCGAAGCTGCCGTCTTTATTCGCCTTAAACGATAGTTCATCGCCGGGCAATAAAGTAACCAGCGTTTTTGTTAGCTCTCCTGCCTGCGTTACGTTATATACGTCACGCGACGTGAAGCCAGCACGCTTAAATAGTTTTGCTAATGTATCGCCACTGCGCACCTTGTACGTCTGCCATGAAGATTCTTCTTCACCAGAAAATACGTTGGTTGACGGCGCAATATGAAGCTCCACCGGATAGCGGACACCCGCATCCAGAATGTGTGCTTCTTGATGGCGACTGGCTTCTACTGGTTCACTTGGAAAAAGAATAAGCCCACCCAGAAATAAGCTAGCTACTGCTAACCCAGTTCTGTGCTGTTTCGGTAACTTTTTAAATAAATTGAGCGCTTTAGAAGCGTCTAGTTTCTTTCTCATACTACTGCCCACCTGAGAAATGTTATGTGCACAACACTATTTCACATACGTTGCTTAAAAATGCAACTTTTCTCATTATATTGTTAGCGCAAATTGTTACACCCAATAGCTCTTATCATGAAGACTATTTCTTGAGTTTACTGAATACAGTCCCCGTTAATTCAGCACTCTATTTCCACGTTAAAAACTGTTGGGTTTAACAACATGACTGTTTGTAATCCGTTTTTTGACGCGCAAACCTTTTAATGGTTCCGTTGTACGCGTAAAATGCCCGCCAATATTGAATATACAGTTTTTTTAAGAGTGTGACGTACAAATGAAAGATTGGCAAACAGCGCTAGCTGAGATTAAACGGGGCGTTGATGAAATACTCCCCGAAGAGGATTTAATTGAAAAACTAAAATCCGGCAAAACCCTTACTATCAAAGCGGGTTTTGATCCAACTGCGCCTGATCTGCATCTTGGTCACACTGTGTTGATCAACAAGTTGCGTACATTTCAGCAACTAGGCCACAAAGTTGTTTTTCTTATTGGCGATTTTACTGGCCTAATTGGCGATCCTACAGGTAAAAATGTAACACGCAAGCCTTTAAGTAAAGAACAGGTATTAGAGAACGCAAAAACGTATCAGGAACAGGTGTTCAAGATCCTTGATGAAGATAAAACGGAAATTCGTTTTAACTCAGAGTGGATGGATGGCCTTGGCGCGGCAGGTATGATTAAACTTGCGGCTAGTCAGACCGTTGCACGTATGCTTGAGCGTGACGACTTTAAAAAGCGTTATAACAACGGTCAGCCAATTGCTATTCACGAGTTTCTGTATCCGTTAGTGCAAGGTTGGGATTCAGTTGCGCTAGAGTCAGACGTTGAATTAGGTGGTACTGATCAGCGCTTTAACTTGCTAATGGGTCGTGAGCTTCAAAAAGAGCAAGGCCAAAAGCAGCAATCTATTGTAATGGTTCCGCTTTTAGAAGGTCTAGACGGCGTTCAGAAGATGTCTAAGTCTTTGAACAACTACATCGGTATCACTGACGCGCCAAACGATATGTTTGGTAAAGTGATGTCTATTTCTGATGATTTGATGTGGCGTTACTATGATCTTATCAGCTTCCGTCCACTTGAAGAGATAGCTGAACTTAAATCTCGTGTTGCTAACGGTGAAAACCCACGTGATATTAAAATCATGCTGGCGAAAGAAATTATTGCACGCTTCCATGACGACGCAGCGGCAGAAGGCGCGCATCAGGACTTTATTCAACGTTTCCAGAAAAATGCTATTCCTGACGACATGCCAGAGCTTGAAATTGCATTGAGCGATGAAGGTATTGCCATTGGTAATTTGTTGAAAGAAGCGAAGCTTGTTGGGTCAACGTCTGACGCTATGCGCATGATTAAGCAAGGCGCAGTTAAAATTAACGGCGATAAAGTGGAAGATACCCGTTTAGTTATTACTGAAAAAGGTGAAAACGTATACCAGGTGGGTAAACGCAAGTTTGCGCGCATTACGTTAGCCTAATGCTTTTTTGAAATGTTTTGAAAGCCCGCTTAATTTAGCGGGCTTTTTTTTGCTTGAAATGTCAGCTTAAGAACATGGTTAATGAATTTTGATTGTTGAAAGCTGCTGATATACAGAGGTTTTTTAATAATTCTTTCTTTTTTTAAAAAATTTTGTCAGGTTTTTGTCATTGCCATCGTCTATAGGGGAAAGTTAAACAATAATCCCAAATGTACGAAGAGCAGTTTACGCGTTGCAGCTTGGGGTGAAATACAAACGCTTACGCAATGCAAAAGGATAATATGATGACAACCGTAACCTCAACTCATGCAACATACCAACAAGAAACCAAAGAGCTTCCGGCAAAAGAAGCAGTCACATGGCTTAAAGAAGGTTGGCTGCTTTTTACAAAAGCGCCATTTAAACTGTTAGGTCTTTCATTTTTAATGTTACTCACTGCTGGCCTTATTCAGGCATTGGCGGGCCCTGTTGGCTTAGGGATATCTAAATGGGTAAGTCCTATTTTAGCCACCCTAATGTGGTTAGCAATTGCCAATTTAGCAGTAAAAGGCAAGGTTAGCCTAACGGGGGGAACGATACGTTCATGGGCAAATATTGCGCTATGGAGCTTAACCGGGCCTGCAATAGCGTGGATTCAATTTCGAATTGGCGATATGTTAATGGGGGCTGAGTCAATGGCGGCTCTAGCAAACGGGAGTGTAGTAGATGTACCCGCTTGGAAAGTTGGGCTAATGATGGGCTCGGCGACGCCAATAAACCTATTGCTCCTATTTGTACCTTTGCTACTAATTTTACAGCACCATTCTATATCGGCGTCTTTAAAAAATAGCATTGCTGCGGTAATAGGCGCTTATAAGCCTATGCTACTCGTGGGTGTCATGATGTTCTTGAGTGTTGCGCTTGCGCCTTATACCTTTGCCTTATCGGGGTTAGTGTTAGGCCCTATTGTTTCATGTGTGTGCTTTGTTGCTTATCAGCGGTTGTTTCGATAATCGACCACGGAATGAAACTCAACATTACAAAAACAGCGTGGAATTAAAAATAATAAAAATGGAAATGCAGTGAAAGAAACCATTCAAATAGAAAAACTGCTTAGTGAATACGCGCCGCTCATGGCGCGTATTGCGGCAACATTTGAGGCTAATAAATCACTTCAAGATGAGCTGATACAAGAAATGTCACTGGCGGTTTGGCGCGCTTTTGAAGGAGTTTCAAAAGACAGTGGTAGTGGCTTTCGCGGTGAGGCAAGTGTGAAAACGTTTGTGGCCAAAGTCGCGCACAACAAGGCGGTTGATCACGTGATTAAAGAGCAGCGGCGACAAGAGTTTACCCATGACGGCGAGTTAGATTCTTCTCACACAGCCAGCGCCAGCTCATCTCGGGATGCAACGTTACAAGAGAACGCGATGGATCTTATGGCAGGCTTACGACAACTAGAAATAAAGTACAGACAGGTACTGGCTTTGTTATTAGAAGGTTTCAGTCAGCTGGAAATAGCCAATATGTTAGGTATCAAAGAGAGTGCCGTCGCTAAGCGAGTAAGCCGCGCCCGCCAACAGCTAACGCAGATAATGGAGCAACAGCCATGAGCGATCATAAAGAAGCCATGAGCGAAGATAAAAAAGCCATGAGCGATCATAAAGAAGCCTTGAGCGATAACAAAAAAGCCTTGAGCGAAGAAAAATTAAGTATGGCCGATAACAGCACGCGAATGAACGAATTAGATAAGCAACTCGCTCAGTGGCAAAATGCCTACAAGGATGCAACCCCTTTAGTAGATACAGATTCACTGATAAAAGAAACCAAGAGCGCAAGATTTAAACTTAAACTAAAAGGTGCCGTTGATTTGGTGCTCGGGCTAGCGGTTTCTATGTGGTGTTTAAGTTTGGTGTTGTTCGAGCCACTTAGCACATACCAATTTTTGCTTTTCATGGTACTTACACCTATTCCCGCCGCCTTCGGGGCATGGGGATATTGGGTAAGGCAAAAACAGTGGAAGGGCCAGACGTTAGACGTTCAGTCAATGTTGACGTTTAAACAAAACCAATTAAAACAACAATTACATTACTGGAAAATTAGCCTCTATGGATGCTTGGCTTTGTGGTGTGGACTGCTGGCACTGGCCGTTTTTAATGTACTGATGTTTAACGCCTTCACGCTGTGGGGAACACAGCTTTTGATAAACAGTGTGGTCGTTTTTATCGTATACCGCCGGTACAAAAAGTTAGCCGCCGACTTGCCGTCGGCGTTGGCGAAAATAGACGATATGAGATAGCTGAAAGCTATACCGTTATAATTCGAGAATAGGAGCGAAGCCCCCATAAATAAGACGTTTACCGTCGAAAGGCATGGGGTTTTCGTTTTCCTGCATTCTAGGATCTTCCATCACTTTTTGCCATGCGGTATCACGCACTTCTTTTGAAGGCCAAAACGCAATAGAGAACACCACAGTTTCATTTTCTTTGGCTTTAACAGCCATCGGGAAAGATGTGACTTCCCCTACAGGGACATCGTCACCCCAAGCTTCAAGTATTTTAGTCGCACCATACTCTTTAAAAATATCGCCGGCGAGTTTGGCGTGCTCAATGTATAACGCTTTATTTTCAGTGGGAACGGCTACAGCAAAGGCATCAATATATGACATGAGGTGAATCCGTCAAAGAATAGATACCTAAAATAGCCTAATTTATAGCCAGTATGCAATGCTTAACATTAAGGTGAATCGTAAATTATACATTACTAGCGTTCTGCTATTTTGGCCCATTGGTACAAACCATGCAGTGCCAGTCTCCTTGCTTTCGCAAAGGGGTAGGTTTTCAAAGGAGAGTGATAAAGGGGAAGCGATAAATCGACGTCATTGCTACCCATCATACGTTGAGCAAGTCGTTGCCCTGCAAACGCGGCAAAAGAAACGCCCGAACCGCAATACCCCATGGCATAACCGATATTACCGCTAGAGCGGCTTGCATTGTTGCCGCTCACCTTATTGTCGATGAAAATCCGCGGCATACTGTCTAACGATACACTTACCCAACCACTCCAAAAATAATCCATGGCGATACCGCTAAGTGAAGGGAAACTTTTTACCATAGCGCGGTACAAGCGCTCTTTCTCTGAAGTTTTATCTGCATCTTTACCTTTTACTGCCCCACGACCGCCAAACAATAACCGGCCATCTGGCAGTACACGGTAATAATATTTCATCATCCGAGTATCCATAAAACTCATCGGCGAGGTTAGGCCCGACTGCACACGCTGTTCTTGGCTCATAGGAGCAGTGACAAAAATACTTGATTGCACCGGAAATTGCTTGTTATCCACACTGTCGTGAAAACGTTTAGGGGTATAGGCGTTAGTCGTAATGAGTATATGCTTGGTCGAAACAGATCCGCTTGGCGTTTTGACCAGGTAACCGGTTTTGTGCTTTTCAATGCTAATGGCGGGAGAGTCGTAGAAAAGCGTAGCGCCAAGCTCCTTTGCTACTCTTGCATATTCGCTTACTAATTTTAATGGGTGTAAGCATGCACCCTTTAGCTCAACGCCACCATACGCCCCTTCAATACCAAAGCGCGCAGTAAGGTCTTTTTCACTAAGTGGAGAGCTCGGTACGTTGAAGTGTGACTCAAGATGCTTAGCACTGGCACGGAGTAGTTCGGCTTGCTTTAGGTTATGCGCCAGTTTTAAATATGGTCCTTCTACCAAATCGACCTGCATATCAAAGTCTGCAATACGTTGTTTAAGCAGGTGTACCGCGCCTTCAAACTCGCCTTGCATAGCTTTGGCGATGTCATGATCCCACTTGTCCTCTATGGCGCTTAAGCTCAACCGGCCGCTACCCGAGAGGATAAAGCCGCCGTTGCGTCCTGCACATCCAAATCCAAGTGAGTTTGCATCAAGCAACGTCACGTTCTGCTTAGCTTGAGCAAGCGTGATCGCAGCTGAAAGACCGGTATAACCACCACCGATAACGAGGTATTTGGTGCTCACCTTTTTGTTTAAAGGCGGCATTCTCGGTGGTTTATGTGTGGCATGCCAGTAGCTGTTTGCCGCGGGTAACATTGAAGAAACGCCGCGTGAAATAAGGGGATCGTAGGTCATAGATGAAAAAGTTTTGCAGTGAGGAATGCTTAAAATTGGAGTAGCATTTCCGCACCTTCACACGCGCAATAACCCTCGCATACAGGGCAGTCGTAGCCTTCGTGAATAGATGCGTAGCGCCACTTATTAGGGTGCTTTTTGATAAGCTGGCCCCCATTTTTGGTGAAGTACTTAAATGCGCTGTTGCCCGGACTTGCCAACCAAATATGTGCTAAACCCGCTTCTGCGCCTTGATTTCGTGCACAGTCTATAGATTTGCTCAATAATGTGCTGCCAATACCATACCCCTGCATTGCAGGGTCGACCGTGTTGCATTTGAAATAACATACGGTATTTGGATCTACTGGCCAAAGGGAAGGGCTGCACCACTCATCTGCTTTCCATTGTGTGTGCGCAAAGGTTAGCCTGAAACCCACCACTTTGTTTGCATACAGTGCTACCCAGCTAGCATTAGTAGTGCCAATGAAACTTTTAGCATAGTAATCAGCGATCAGGTCATCGGTCAGGTAGTTGTCTCCGTGAACACGATTACCAAGAGAAATGACGCCTGCAAAAAACGCTGGGGCTAACTGCTCGTAATTTATTTCGCTTTGAACTATGCGGTTCATATGAATTGAAGGCGTCATACTTTTTCTTTATTCGGTATGCTTTTCATTCCGTCAAGGTGAACATCTAATGCTTCTACAGAAATCAATATCTCTCTTACCGACATCCAAAGTGAATACAAAAGTGACACTAGACTTGCAGCGAACACCCAATTGCCCACCTGTTGGTAGGTAAGATAAATCGCTAACATGGACACTACACATAGAAAAAAGCTGCTCACTCCTGCTATTTGCATGCGCTTAATAAGCTGAATACGTAAACGAAGGTTTTTGATTTGTGCCTGTGTATTGTCATCTTTCTCTTCTTTTGAAAAGTTTCTGATGATAGTCGCAAGCGTCAAAAAACGATTGGTATAGGCTAAAAGCAATAAAGAAATTGCTGGAAATAACATGGCTGGAGTAGCTATATCTATTTTCATAGGTGTGTCATGCAATCGTTGAATGAAAAAAGTGTACCACAGGGGAATAATTACACACAGTCATCAGCTAAGAGGTGGGTTTATAAAAATATCGCGTAGTTTTATGGAAAAATATGCTTGTCTACATCCTATCTATTGTCATACCTGCCGCGCTCCAGCCTAACATGTCGCCCTCTAAATGCATGACTTCAGAAAAGTCGAGTTCTTCTAACACTTTCATAGCCAGTTTGGCTCGTCTACCAGAGCGGCAGTAGATGATAATAGGCTTGTTCTTGTGACCTTCTAATTCGCTTAGATAGTCACTAATGTTTTCATGAGGCATATTCACTGCACCGGGAATATGACCGTCAGCAAATTCTTCGGGAGAGCGAACGTCGATAAGAAGCCAGTCATTGTTTGCGACGCGCTCAATAAGATAAGGAGAAGCAGCAACTGAGGCTTGGGCAGTGGCTTTTGCAGTGCACTGAAGCGACACAAATAATGCAATACTGACAACAACTAGAAAACCCGCAACAACAATCCGCATGAAATGGTGCTCTTACCTTCTTACTGATATTTTAGACTTAAGTATAACGCTTATGCGTTTTATTTAATACCTTCACAGAGCGATTTTAGTTCATTTATTAATCGTAGCGAAAACCGGCTTGTAACGTCAGGATCTACAACAATAAGTGGCGCATTTAGAAAACGCCGGTGTTTCTGCCAGAATACTTCTAGTTCTTGGCGCGAGTTTTTAGACGCAGCGATAAGAGCATGCGGCTGACGGACCAATACGTCCCTAACTGTCACTTGCGGGTAGTCTACAGGACTATCTGCAAATAGAGTTTGTGCACCACAAATATTTAATAGCTTATTACCCCATGCATTGGGGCCGATTGTCATTAGTGGCGCTGTCCATGAATAGTAAAATACTGGTTGACGTGGCTCAGTATCGTATTTATGCCTTAGATTTTTTAAATCGTTGAGAAAGGTATTGCTGAGTTTGTTTGCTTTTTTTTGCGTGTTGGTAAGTGCGCCAAGCCTTTTTATTTCATTCGCAATATCTGTAATGTTTTCAATCTTACTACTAAATACATTAAGCCCCATTGAAGAAAGCTTATGGATATCTTGAGGTTTGTTGCCACCCTCCCAAGCCAAAACTAAATCTGGCTTTAAAGCCACTATTGCAGCAATATCTGCCCCCTGAAAATCAGCTATACGTTGAATGTTTTTGGCTGCTTCTGGATAGTCACTATAGTCGCTGACGCCTAAAAGATTAGGACCTAAACCTAAACTGAACGCCCATTCTGTTAGGTGTGGCGCAAGACTGACTATTTTTAGCTCGGCGGGATTTGATAAAGCGCTTGATTCCGAGCTTGGTGCAACATTAGCAGAAGCAAATTGATTGGCGTTTGCAAGGTGTATTGAGCTGTTATCTGACGATGAATCAGCAAGCGCGATAAGAGGCAGATAGTATAGAACTACAAAAAAAATGGTTTTCATTGGACCTGCTGCTTTCATGATGGGGCCGCTATCGCTAGCATTACTAATGAGGCGAAAGCGCTAATTGCTATCATCGCGTTATTAACGGTGCTTTTAGCTGATAGCATGTGAGAGTATTTTACCTCGTTAGCCCCACCTACACGGGGATATCGAATTTTCTTATTTGCGTAAATTGCAGGGCCACCCAGTTTTACATCTAGTACACCACCCATAAGTGCAAGCAGCAGTGACGTTTTATCTTTCACTGGGGAGCGCTTTATGGCGCGAAACCCTTTAATAGGATGGCTCACCAGTAGTGCTGCTAGACCACCAATGACCGCTGGCGGCATATTAAGCAAGTAGACAAGGTTGCGTACGGGTTTGGCAAAAAAAGTCATTGTTGGGGTTCGGTAATGCCACTGCCAAGATGTGAGCAAAAGTAATCGATAAATGAGTGCGCCTATGGGGCCTACCACTACAAAGTAGAAAATAACGCCGCAATAAAGATAAAGAAACTTGAGCCATAGCGATTCTATAGCGGCTTTGGCAATTCCTATATCGGTAAGTGAATTGCATTGACGTGCTGTTATGGTTTGTACCATTTCACGGGCAAGAGATTTCTTGTTTCTTCCCACACTTCCTAGCACCTTCTTATACTGCTGACGCTGGTAGCCGAAATCGAGGAGTGCAACAAGAATAATGGCTTCGAAGAAAACAGGGTACTGCGCCATATACACTAAAATGGCTACGCAGATTATCAGAGGCGCGAGAAGTACCAACGCAGCTAATGTGCCTGAAATGTAGTGCTGAGACGGGCCATAGTTGGAAGATGGCACCACTTTGCGCCCCATTTGTAAAACAAGGTAGCGCATTAGCGTTAATGGGTGAGTACTTTGGGGCCAGCGCCACAGAGCGTCGATGGCGATAGCCAACCAAAGTACGAATAGCGACTGATAATGCGGGTCGCTAATAACTTCTGTCATCTTATTTAGCGAGGGCTTTAATCATTGCCATAACAAGTTGTGCCGAATGCTTAGCGGCAGTCTCTAGGTACTCTTTAAAGCTTACAGATGATGTTTTGCCTGCAATATCAGATAACGAACGAATTACGAGAAATGGCGTGTCGAGCATATGGCAGGTTTGGCCAATGGCTGCACCTTCCATCTCAACAGCTTTCATATCCGGAAAGTTTTCTCGTAATTCCGCTACTGCTTCATCGCTACCAATAAATGCATCACCCGTACAAATTAAACCTGTTGTAGACTGAAGCGACGTAATACCTGCAGCTGCGGTTCGGGCCGTTTCCATTAATGTTGTATCGCAACGGAAGTCTTCTGGCATACCGGCACATTGACCGAGTTTGTAGCCAAAGTGGGTTAAATTAGCATCGTGATGGATAACGTGACTGGCGATCACTAAATCACCAATGTTCAGGTTCTTGTCGAAGCCACCTGCAGAGCCGGTGTTAACCACAGCATCGGGTGCATATAGCTCAATAAGTACGGTAGTGGCGATAGCTGCTGCCACTTTTCCAATGCCGCATTTAACTAACACCACTTCTATGTCGTCAAGCGTGCCTTCATAAAATGTAAGGTGCTTCCACTGGGTTTCTTTAACATTCCAAAGAGACGCTTTGAGTAGCGCAACTTCTTCATCCATTGCACCTAAAATACCAATTTTTTTCATAACTATACCGACGGTGTTAAGGGAATTTAACGCGTGAATACGCTGTTGAATGTAGTAATTGTATAAGGAAAACAAAGAAACTGACAGAAAAATGCCTTTGTTGCACTATTTGAGAGTAAGAAAACAGTTAAGCAACAAAGGCTAGGGGAAATGTGAGTTAACTATCAGGCGGCAGCTGGTCTGCTTGAGCGCACCGGGCGAGTAGGGCGCTTAGGTGGCTCTGGGTTGTGTGTTGGCAATTGAGCCATTTTATTTTGTAATCGACGATACGGAATAAGTTTGTTTTCCAAACATTCGCGAATGTCATCGACGGTGTAGCCAGATTTTACTTTTATTCGTGCATGAGGAAGGCCGGCTGCATCTAATGCGCCTGTTACAAACCAATCCTTTTGCGCTTTGTAACCCTCTTTACCTTGGCTATGGACTAAGTCGATGGCCATTACCGGGCTCATATCTTGTTTATCAACCAGTACAAAGTCTAGCTGCCTGCTTGATGCACGGCTAAGCGCTTGGCTTGCTGTCTTCTTGTTGGCAGATTGACGAACTGATACAAGGTCATTAAGACGTACGCGGCATACTATTCTAAACTCACGCCCCATGGCCTGTTCGATAAGGTTTAAAAAGGTATGTTCTACCGGCGTGAATAACTGTGGTTTTCGCCTGAAAGGAAAAGCGACTCCACCGTCTGACAATTTTATGGCACCTAGTGCAACGACAATAAGTAACATCATTAGAATAATTGCCAATTCCATCGTAACCCTCGCAAATTTCAAGAATAAAAGCCAATGACAGTAGAGTTTCTAGGCCGTGCCAGCTTATATTTGGCAAACTAGTCTGTTACCTCTAGTTTCTCTGGTGTCATAAAAATGACGCCAGACACTGTCATCGTGTTGTTTACGATGGAATTGCAAGCCAGATGCCAACATGAGTATGTTTTACACTGGCTTTGAAAAAGTAGAGCTTAATTAGCGTTTGACGTAACCAAAATATCGACTTGAGAACCTGTCTTATCGGGGCTTACGATAACCCTCACTGTTTTGTCTTGAGAGGACAGTAGTGTACGCCCGTTGACCGGTGTGTGGGTTTTTAACGCGGGGTGTGCCGCTTGATAGAGATTGACCATAGCTTCTGGCGCCGCCGGTGAATGATACACCATGACAGATGTTAATGGTTCGTCAAAGGCCTGGCATTGACGAGCATCTTGTGCAATTTTCACCTGCTGAAACTCTGAAGGACAAGACACTATGCTGGGTTTATCAGCAAAAGCTCTTTTAGTCGCTTCTTCTACCGAAATGCTATTAGCATAACTAGCAAAAGATAAGCCGCTCATGCCTGACAATAGGGGCAAATATATGGCAAGTCTTTTAATATCCCAGTTCTTCATATATGGGCTCTTGTGTAATTATTTTTTATTTGAATATCAGATACTAGAGCGGATGTTCTTGTACATCAACTAAACCTTGGTTTATTAACGTATGCTTTCAACGTTTCTAGTATGTTGCTTGCGCTTTTGTGCTACCTGCATGTAATCGGGGTAAGGCTTGGCAGCTGATACGATACCTGTGTGCTGCGCGGATGATTTCCAATTCCCACCTCCATAGCGCAGCCTAATGTAAATCGTATCCCTTAATTATTTCAAACAAAAAAGCTCGATAGCAGAACTATCGAGCTTTTTATAAAGCGACTTGAGAGCGACGGTTAAACGCCTATGTAATCCATAATCCCTTCTGCGGCTTTACGGCCCTCGTCGATAGCCGTAACTACCAAGTCACTACCGCGCACCATATCGCCACCTGCGAATACTTGTGGGTGTGATGTTTGGAACGCAAATTTACCTGCAGACGGTGCACGTACTCGACCTTTTTCATCAAGCATAATGCCAAAGTCAGCAAACCATGGCGCAGGGCTTGGCTGGAAACCAAAGGCGATAATTACCGCGTCAGCTTCTAGTACGTGCTCTGAACCCTCTACTTCAACAGGGCGGCGGCGTCCATTGGCGTCAGGCGGCCCCATTTCAGTTTTAACCAGCTTAACGCCACAGGCTTTGCCGTTTTCATTTACTGCAATGTCTAGCGGCTGAAGATTGAATTTAAACTCAACCCCTTCTTCTTTCGCATTAACAACTTCGCGGCGAGATCCTGGCATGCTTTCTTCGTCACGGCGGTATGCACAGGTAACTTGGGCAGCGCCTTGGCGGATTGACGTACGAACACAGTCCATGGTGGTATCACCACCACCTAATACAACGACGCGCTTGCCTTTCATATCAATGTAATCAGCTGGATCTTTCTCAAGGCCCATCACGCGATTGGTGTTGGCGATAAGGAAAGGTAAGGCTTCGTGAACGCCTTCAACTTCTTCGTTATCGAAACCACCTTGCATCGACTTGTACGTACCCATACCAAGAAAAACAGCATCGTATTTATCAAGCAATTCCTGGAACTGGACGTCTTTACCAATTTCAGTGTTAAGTACGAACTCAACACCCATCTCGGTAAAGATTTGGCGGCGTAGCTTGATTACGTCTTTCTCTAGTTTGAAAGACGGGATGCCAAATGTAAGTAGGCCACCAATTTCTTCGTATTTGTCGTAAACAACAGGTTTAACGCCGTTACGAACCAGAATATCAGCACATGCAAGACCCGCTGGGCCTGCACCTACAATCGCCACTTTCTTGTCAGTCCATACCACGTCAGACATATCTGGGCGCCAGCCCATTTTGAATGCTGTATCGGTAATGTACTTTTCAATACTACCGATAGTTACTGCACCAAAATCGTCATTCAGTGTACATGCACCTTCGCACAGTCTGTCCTGTGGACATACGCGGCCGCATACTTCCGGCAAACTGTTGGTTTTATGAGAGAGTTCCGCAGCTTCCAAAATACGGCCTTCGTTCGCCAAGCTTAACCATTGTGGAATATAATTGTGTACAGGACACTTCCATTCACAGTATGGGTTACCGCAGTCCAAGCAGCGATCTGCTTGGCCTTCGGTCTGAGATTGGCTCAGCGGTTGATAAATTTCCGCGAACTCTTGTTTACGTACCATGATCGGCTTTTTCGGCGGATCGATACGTTCAACATCGACAAATTGGTATACGTTCTTTGCCATAAACTAAATCCTCCTACTGAGCCTGAATGCGTAATTCAGCACTTGAACGACTGATGTGACCAAGCAAGTTTTTCACATCACTGGTTTTTGGCTTAATAAGCTTGAAGCGTTTCAGCGTTGCGGCGAAATCAGTAAGCAACGACAACGAGTGCTCGCTTCCTGTTTCTTCGTAATGCTGATTAATTAAGCCACGTAAGTGCTCAGCAAGAATTGCTTTATCTTCAATTGGCATTATATCGACCAGTTCGGCATTCACGCGGTTATCAAGGTCGTCGCCATCATCCATAAGATAAGCAAAACCACCAGTCATACCTGCACCGAAGTTAACACCAACCGGACCAAGTACAGCTACAATACCGCCTGTCATATATTCACAGCCGTTATCGCCAATGCCTTCAACTACCGCAATAGCACCAGAGTTACGCACGCCAAAGCGCTCGCCAGCACGGCCAGCAGCAAACAGCTTACCGCCTGTTGCACCGTAAAGGCAGGTGTTACCCATAATGGCGCTGTCGTGGGCGTCGTAAGAGATATTGCGAGGTGGGTGAATAACAAGCTTACCGCCGGTCATCCCTTTACCTACATAATCGTTGGCATCACCTTCAAGGTGCATATGCAGGCCGCCAGCGTTCCACACACCGAAGCTCTGACCCGCTGTACCGGTAAGTTCAACTTTGATAGGTGTATCTTCAAAGTCGTGGTTACCGTGGTGTTTAGCGATTTCACCTGATAGCAGCGCACCGACAGAACGATCCGTATTGCGGATTGGGTATTTAAGGGTAATAGATTTACCGTCAATAACCGCTTGCTGGCCGTCTTTAAGCATCTGCGCGTTCAATTCACCTTTATCGATAGGTGCGTTGGTGGTTTGCGAGCAGAATAAGCGCGTATGGTCGCCTGCTTTAGGCTGCGCTAGCAACGGCGACAAATCTAAACGGTTTTGCTTAGCGGTAATGCCATCTAGAACTTTAAGTAGCTCTGTGCGACCAACAAGGTCGTCGAACTTAGCAATACCCATAGACGCCATGATTTCACGCACTTCTTGAGCAATAAACTTGAAGTAGTTCATTACCATATCAGGTAAGCCAATGAAGTGATCGTCACGCAGTTTTTGATCCTGCGTTGCAACACCTGTCGCACAGTTGTTCAAGTGGCAAATACGTAGATATTTACAGCCTAAAGCCACCATTGGACCTGTACCAAAACCAAAGCTCTCAGCACCTAAAATACCGGCTTTTACTACATCTAAGCCTGTTTTCAAACCCCCGTCGGTTTGAACGCGTACTTTGTGACGTAAGCCGTTTTCAATAAGCGCTTGTTGCGTTTCAGATAAACCAAGCTCGAACGGACTACCCGCATACTTAACTGATGTTAGCGGGCTTGCACCTGTACCGCCGTCGTAACCTGAAACGGTGATAAGGTCGGCATAGGCTTTCGCTACACCCGTTGCAATGGTTCCAACACCCGGCTCAGATACTAGCTTAACGGATATAAGTGCCGTTGGATTAACCTGTTTCAAATCGAAAATTAGCTGTGCCAAATCTTCAATTGAGTAGATATCGTGGTGTGGAGGTGGTGAAATAAGGGTTACACCCGGCACAGAGAAACGTAGCTGTGCGATGTATTTATTTACCTTATCGCCTGGAAGCTGACCACCTTCACCCGGCTTTGCACCCTGCGCCACTTTAATTTGAATAACGTTTGCGTTAACCAAATAGTGAGGCGTTACACCAAAGCGACCTGAAGCCACCTGCTTAATTTTAGAGTTCTTTTCAGTCCCAAAGCGAGAAGGGTGTTCGCCACCTTCCCCAGAGTTAGACTGACCGCCCAGGCGGTTCATGGCAATCGCTAGTGCTTCGTGCGCTTCAGGGCTTAGTGCACCAATTGACATTGCCGCAGTATCAAAGCGTGGGAATAAGTTTTCCGGTGCTTCTACTTCACTAATATCAATAGGGTCACAATCAGGGTTTATAGCTAGCAAGTCGCGAATGTGCGCAGGCGCACGCTCGTTAACAAGCTTTGCATATTGCTGGTAGTCGTCGTAGTTACCAGACACCACAGCCTTTTGAAGCGTACTGACTACGTCTGGGTTATAGGCGTGATATTCGCCACCGTGCACGTATTTAAGCAAGCCGCCGTGATCGACAGATTTACGCTTAAGCCAAGCAATACGGTTTAGGTTGATAAGATCTTGCTGGAAATCATCGAAGCCCGCACCTTGAATGCGTGAGGTCACACCTTTAAAGCATAACTTCATCACTTCGTTGTTAATACCTACTGCTTCAAACAGTTTAGAGCTACGGTAGCTAGCAATAGTGCTAATACCCATTTTCGACATGATCTTGTACAAGCCTTTGTTGATACCCTTACGGTAGTTCAACGTGGCCTGCATAGGAGAAATATCTAGCTCGCCTTTTTCACAAAGCTGCTCAATAGTTTCATATGCTAGGAATGGGTAAACCGCAGTGGCACCTAAGCCAATCAACACCGCGAAATGGTGTGGATCGCGGGCACTTGCTGTCTCAACAACAACGTTAGCATCGCAGCGTAATGACTTTTCAACTAAGCGACGTTGTACCGCACCAACTGCCATTGCTGCAGGGATAACCAAGCGATTTTGTTTAATGTTTCTGTCAGACAGAATAACGAACGCAGCACGCTTGTTTTTAACCAGCATCTCGACTTCGTTACACACGCGCTCGATGGCTTTCTTCAAACCTTCTTGCGGCGCATACTGAAGCTCCACGATTTCTGAGTAGTAGTTGTCTGGGTTAAATTCGCGCAGTTGCTTAAGGTCGGTATACATTAGCACTGGCGAGTCAAACAATACGCGGTCAGCGTAACCTGAGGTTTCGCTAAATACGTTTTGCTCGCGGCCAATACAGGTTGCCAACGACATAACGTGGTTTTCACGTAGCGGGTCAATAGGCGGGTTAGTAACCTGTGCGAATTGCTGACGGAAATAGTCGTAAACCGTACGCTGACGCGAGGACATAACCGCCATTGGCGTGTCATCACCCATTGAACCAACGGCTTCTTGACCGTCTTTCGCGAGTACTTTTACGACTTGTTGAATTTCTTCATAGCTGTAGGCGTGTAGCTTGTGGTACACCGCCATGGCGTCGTCGTCAAACACGCGTTTACCAATCAATGACGCGTCAAGCTTTTCAATTGGCGTTAATCGACGAATATGCTTGTCTAGCCACTCTTTATAAGGATGGCGTGCTTTTAAGTCTTCATCAATTTCAGTAGAGCGCCAGATTTTGCCTGTGTACGTGTCTACAGCGAGCATTTCACCTGGGCCTACGCGGCCTTTTTCAACTACGTCAGCTTGCTCGTAATCCCAGATACCTACTTCTGAGGCTAGGGTAATGAAACCATTCTTAGTAATAACGTAACGAGCAGGACGTAGACCATTTCTATCAAGGTTACAGGCAACGTGGCGACCGTTAGTTAAAACGATACCCGCTGGGCCGTCCCATGGTTCCATGTGCATAGAGTTAAACTCGTAAAATGCACGAAGATCATCGTCCATGGTCTTGTTGTTTTGATAGGCCGGTGGAACAAGTAACCGCATAGCACGGAATAAATCCATACCGCCGGCTAAGAATAGCTCCAGCATGTTATCCAGCGATGATGAGTCTGAACCTTCGGTATTAACGAAAGGTGCAGCATCTTTAAGGTCTGGAATAAGTGGCGTTGCGAATTTAGCAGCACGTGCCATGGCCCAGTCGCGGTTTCCTTTAATGGTGTTAATTTCACCGTTGTGCGCAAGGAAGCGGAAAGGCTGAGCAAGCGGCCAGCGTGGTAGTGTGTTTGTTGAAAAGCGCTGGTGGAAAACGCAAATTGCGCTTTGCATACGCTCATCGGCAAGATCGTGATAAAAGGCAGGTAAGTCTTTTGGCATTACCAAGCCTTTGTAGATCGTAACCAAGCCCGACAAACAAGCTACGTAAAAATCGGGATCTTTCTCAAGACGTTTTTCAGCGCGGCGGCGGATCATATACAAACGACGCTCAAGGTCGCGTTTTCTCCAACCTGCTGGCGCGTTCACAAATACCTGTTCAATTTGTGGAACACCCGTTAGCGCTAATTCACCCAGTACTGAGTGGTCGACAGGCACTTCGCGCCAACCCACTACTGAAAGTGTTTCTTTTTCTAGTTCTTCATTAAGTACTTCACGCGCGGCTTGCGCAAGTACCGGGTCCTGACTTAAGAAAATCATGCCCACGCCGTATTTTTTGCTGAGTTTCCAGCCATTTTCTTCGGCGATTGCATGGAAGAACGCATCCGGTTTCTGCAGTAATAAACCACAGCCGTCACCGGTTTTCCCGTCGGCAGCGATGCCGCCACGATGCTGCATACGGTCAAGACCGTGTATTGCAGTCGTTACCAATTCATGACTGGCTTCCCCATGAGTGTGAGCGATTAAGCCAAACCCACAGTTGTCCCGGGAATCATTGGGATTATATAAACTCATCTCTTAACTCCTTCAACCTTTTGACTGGGCAAGGTATGCGTTGCGTGTAGATGCGCCTAGGTTTGCGTATCACAACATTATTAGACGTCTTTTATGCCTGCGAGCGGTATTGCTTGCGGCGTGCGCCTTTCTTGTCGTTATTTTATTATTAGAGGATTCCAGTCGTTTCCGCATTTTTATGCATTATTGCGATGCGGGCCGTACAAAATACCCACATTAAAAACTAAAATCAAACGCTAAAAGTATAAGCTTTATAGTGAATTAGTATAAATATAATTAAGTCGATATTAATCAGTTATTTACGCATCATCATTTATGTTTGTAACAAAAATGTTATCAGTGTTGCAAAGTGAATAACTCACCCCTCATAAATGATATTATTTCTCATTTGCGTTTTGTTAATGAATAAATATGCTTTGAAATTGATGTTTTATGTTGTCAATAGCGGTTTGTGGTGTATTTTTATTAATTTGTAAAGCTCTGGTTCCACTAATATAAGTAGTTTGCTATATTGGTTGAAAATTGACCACAGGTAAGGCTCGTGGTGCGCTGAAGGATGTTGATAAAGAGCCCTGTGTGTGAATTGAGTGTACGCTTATGTGGAAGGCGAAGAATAAAAATTCACTGTGGTGGCGTGCTGTTAAGACAATAAGGATTATTGTATGAATACACTACATGCTTCACCACTGCCTATATTTAGTATAGATGATCATATTCTAACTGGCGACAATATCACCTTCAGGCTTTCTCCTAATACATCTGGGCGTTTTCAATCTGGATCTCCCGATACTATTGTTATTCATTTTACCGCCGGCAGTAGCCTTTCATCTTCGGTGAATGTCTTGACCAATGCCGATAGCGGTGTGTCAGCTCACTTTGCCGTTGGACGCAATGGTGACATTGTTCAAATGCTTCCGACTAATAAAATAGCGTGGCACGCAGGAGAAAGTTATTACGAGGGGCGTAGTGGCTTGAACCAGTACTCTATCGGCATTGAATTAGACAATGCTGGCCAGCTTAAGGCAAGGGGAGACGGCACCTTTGAAAGTTGGTTTGGCGAAATTTTTGGCGAGAATGAAGTATTAGCTGCCCAGCACATTAACCAACAGTCTTTGGGTTATTGGCACAAGTACACCGACGTACAAATTGTCAGGACGTTATCGCTCTGTAAAGCATTGTGTAGCCACTACAACATCTCTACTATCGTCGGGCACGAAGAAATAGCGCCGTCACGAAAGGTCGATCCTGGCCCCGCTTTTCCCCTTCAAAGACTCAAAGCCGCTGTTTTGCAAAGTGATAGTGAAACGTGGGCAACTGAGTCAAGTGATTCGAATTCACAGCGAGAGGCGCATGATCAAATTCAGCGGGATCTTGATAGTGCTGTAAAGCGGGTGGCTAATGTAAGTGCTAATTCACTGAATGTGAGAAGAGGCCCCGATGTTTCATTCCCAACGATCGAGAATGGATTGCACAAGGGCGAGGTATTAAAAATACTGGAAAAGCGAGGGGAGTGGGCGAAAGTGTCTTACACGAAGGTGGGGTGGGTGAATACCAAATACATTAATGAAATTACTGAAAAGTCGCCTTTCAAATCCTAATTCTGGGTAGGGCCACAGAGTTATGCTTTGACAAACCGCATTCCCGAAGAGGGGAAAGCCTGATAGGATAAAGGCAAAATAAGTTTAGATTAGACGTACATGCATTCAGATTCACCAAACGATTCTTGGGCAATCCGCTTTGCTCAATTTGTTCAGCGTTTTGGCACTCTAAAGCTCAGCATCTTATTTGTTGTTCTTTCGCTTGTGTTCACGCTAGGCGGTTCTTACGTGATACGCGTAAGTATGGGAAGCCAAGTCCAACCCGACGATTTTATAAGTGCCGTTATTCTTACCATGTTGTCTGCGCCATGGGTTCTCTACTTTTTCAGTGAACTAATTAAGCAGCTAGAGAATTCGCGTACTAATCTTAAAGAAGTCGTTAGTCAGCTAGAAAGTTTACGTGAAGAAGACGTTTTTCTTAACCGAGAATTACAGAGCAATATTCGCCAGCTAAATCACGAAATAGAGCAACGTAAGCAGGCTCAAGAAGAGCGTGAAGCGCTATTTAAAGATTTAGAAAAAGAAATTCAGGATAAATCTGAACAAGAGGCCCAAGCGCGCCGCTTATCTACGCTACTTCGCTCCATTATCGATGCTTCGCCAGACTTAATTTATTATCGCAATGAAGAAGGTCGATTTGCGGGCTGCAACCGCATTGCCGAGTTGATGACGGGCAAAACCGAGCAAGAGCTGCTTGGCTTAACGCCAAAAGACGTATACGAGGAAGAGCTTGCCCGCCAAATTGTAGCAAGTGATCACGAAGTTCTAGAAACCAACGCCAGTATCACAGAAGAGCTGTGGCTTCGCTTTGCTGATGGACGTCGTCGTTACTTCGAAATGAAGCGTGTACCTTTCTTCGATAAAGAAGGCAACCGCTTGGGGCTACTATCATTCGGTCGCGACATGACTGAGCGTAAGCAGGCTGAAAATGCTGCGGCGAAAGCTAGCACAGATAAAACGCGCTTTATCGCGACCATCAGCCATGAGCTTCGTACACCATTGAACGGTATTGTTGGCTTAAGTCGCATGCTGCGTGATACCGAGTTAAGCGACGAGCAATTCAGCTGGGTTAGTACAATTTACGCAAGTGCCATTACGCTAGGTAATATCTTTAACGACATTATTGACCTAGATAAATTAGATAGAGACAAACTTGAACTAAGTCTAAAAACTATATCGTTGAAGGACTTTACCGAGGAACTCAGCAGCATTATTCGCCTGTTGGCCGCTGACAAACAGCTAGAGCTTAAAACAACAATCAACGAGCCACTTCCCCGTCTTGTTGAAATAGATGGCACGCGCCTTCGTCAAATTTTGTGGAACATCTTGTTTAATGCAGTGAAATTTACGCAAAAAGGGCACGTAAGCTTATCGGTTTCATCAACGAAATCCGATGGCGATAAGGCGTATGTTACCTTTGTCATTGAAGATACTGGAGTGGGTATTCCAGAAAGCGAAATTGAAAAGATTTTTGCCATGTACTATCAGGTTGATCACCCTGACCACCAATCGGCCACAGGTACCGGTATTGGATTGGCAATTTGTAAGCAAATGGTCGACTTGATGAAAGGTGAAATTCACGTTTCTAGCAAAGTGGGTAAAGGCACCCGCTTTGAAATCGTGTTGCCAGTTCAAATTTCTAACAGCCCAATGAAAGTGGCGCAGCTTCAAGTGACAGGGCTCAATATCTTGTTAGTAGAAGATATTGAATTGAACGTCATGGTCGCTAAAGCCTTGCTTGAGAAGCTTGGCCAGAAAGTCGATGTAGCAATGACGGGGCAAGAAGCCATAGACAAAGTCAGGGAAAACCAATACGACCTTATCTTGCTTGATATTCAATTGCCTGACATGACCGGATTCGATGTGGCAAGTACGATTATTGAAGAAGATCTGGTTATGCAAACGCCCATCGTGGCGCTAACGGCAAACGTCATTAAAAAGCGTGATGAATACTTAGAAAACGGTATGGATGACGTTATTGCTAAGCCGATTAAAAAATCTCGCGTTATCGAGGTGTTTAACGAGTTGTTCCATGCACCACCTGCACCGCTTGAAATTGATGGCGAAGTAGAGCGCCCTGAACCTAACAAAACATTAAGTAACATTTTAGATATGGACTTGTTACAGATGTTAGTTGATACCATAGGGGATGAAATGGTGCGCGCTAGCGTTAAAGTATTCCAAGAAAAAATGCCTGAATACATGGAAATACTGCAGCTAAGCTTAAGTGCGGACGAAAAGTCAGAAGTGTGCTCACAGGCTCACAAAATTAAAGGCGCCGCTGGCTCTGTTGGTTTGGCTCGTGTACAGCGTATTGCTAATCAAATTCAGCAAGGCGACCATCCGACTTGGTGGGAGAACGTGCATGATTGGGTGGAAGAGCTACAAATGGCCGTTCAGCACGACATGAAGGCACTACACGATTGGCTGAATGAACAGCAGGTTGATGACTAGTTAGCATAACGCGCTCTTTAATAGGTAACGTGAAAAAGAGGGCTTGCCCTCTTTTTTGTTATAAAAACTGCGCTAGAGAAAGCGTTCAGAGCAGCGTTGCTAAGTAGCAAAGTAGCTAAGTAGCTAAGTAGCTAAGCCTCTCCTTAAAAAAAGCGGCAGGCTGAACTTATTTATACAGTGGTAAAAGGAATTAATGCGATGAGAATTAGCGCACAACAAGAAACCGTGTTTTCAAATAATCAGCTTAGCGTAGAGGAAATTCCCTCACTTCAAACGCTCGCTTTACTTCCTATATCCAAAAAGTACCGGACACTAAATATCCTCTCCATTGGATTGATAGCCTTAGTGCTAATAGGTATTGCTTCTGCGTTACGATTCCAACGCTTTTGGTCATTGCCAGAAGGACTGCTGCAAGCCTACCCGTATGTTGTAGCTGGTATCGTCGCTGTAGGCTCTCTATGGGCGCTGTACCACTTTTTTGCTGATGTACGCATATTTTATGCGATTCGAGAGCAAGACATCAGTAAGCAGTCAGGGCTAATTTTTAGAAAACTTTCGTGCCAACCTATTTTGCGTGTTCAGCATGTAGAGGTTAATCGCGGTCCATTGGACAGGTGGGCGGGTCTTGCCTCACTTCAGGTGTTTTCGGCTGGTGGTGAAATGCACACGTTTGAAATACCTGGGTTAAGCATTGAAAGGGCAGAGCAGTTGCGTGAGTTCATTCTTGCTCATAAAGACATAGGTGCACGCTAATGACGGTATCAGAAAGGCCCTCACACCAAGCGCCTACACTTAATCAGTCAAAAGAGCTGAAAGAAGATGCTGCGCTCAAGTCCCATGGGCAAGATGCTAATATGGAAGAACCGAAACTTAAAGTAGAGACGGGTGATGAGTGGCAGCGCCTCTCTCTAATTTCTATTTTGTATTTTACTATTCGCAATTTTACCAACTCGGCTCAAGTGCTTATTTATACCCTTCCCGCCTTAGCCATATCGTTCAATATTTGGGATAACCTGCTGTCGCCTGAAGTACTAATCGGTGCTGGAATCCTCTTTCTATCTACCAGTGTCAGCGGCGTAATTAGCTTTTTAATGTACAAGTTTCGCGTGCACAACCAGCACGTTGAGATTCATCATGGCGTGTTTCAACGCCGCTATACCAACTTGCCCTTGTGGCGTATTCAAAACGTAAAGATAGAACGCCCTTTTTACTACCGACCTTTTGGGTACGCGCTAGTGGTGCTTGATACCGCAGGAAGTGGGAAAGAAGAAGCTAAAATTGTAGCGGTTCCTGAAGATTATGCTGAAGCGCTAAAAAAGCAGGTGTTGTATGAAAAAGCGCTGCACGATGAGGGTGACCTGGATTGTTTGCCAAATGAATATTTATCCGACGAGCAGAGTTCATCTTTTCCCACGCCACGAACGCGCACTAAAGCGATAGATTCTTCCCATTCAAATGAAGAAGTATTAAATCGACGGTCCGTGAAAGACATCATTATTCACGGTATCACCAACAATCGCGTGTGGATCATACTGGGTGCTGCGGCACCTTTCTATGACGATGTGTTCGGTCTAGTTTCAGAGTGGTTAGCCGATAAAGGCTTGCAGCTAAATCAGCTGGTTGGTGAACAAACGGTTGCGTGGTGGCAATTTGGATTGTATGCCTTTGTCATTCTCATGATGCTTATGGCGTTAGTGGCACTGCTGAGTGTTGGTGGCGCGCTTTTCACTTTTTACGGCTATACACTCTCACGAACAGGTGATCGCTATATCCGTCGCAGCGGCTTACTTAATAAACTGGAAGTCAGTATGCGAGCTTCACGCATCCAAATGATTACGGCGAAGCAAGACTGGCTGGATAAAATACTAAAGCGTGTGAATTTGTATTTTGAGCAGAACTCAACGGCTGGGCAGCAAATGCAAGAACTGATGTCGCCAAATAAGCTTATTGTGCCATCGGTAACCGAAGATGAAGCTTTTGCGCTTAGCCAAGAAGTAATGCCTGAATGCGACTTGCGAGGCCAAGATTATCATCCCATTAGCAAGCGATTCATTACTTTTTGGTTGTTTGCGGGTTGGACATTGCCTTTTATTACCTTTTTCACTATTGGCGCTTTGTCGTCCCATCTTGATATTATGCTAGGTTCACTCGTTGTCTTTAGTGCGGTATCGCTGTTACTCACGCTTAGGTGGTGGCGATGGGGTATAGCCTACGACAGTAAGTACGTTTATATAAGGCGAGGTAGAATAGGCATCGACTATCAATGCTTTGAGCCCTATAAAGCGCAGCAAGTTATCGTTAAGCAAAGCGTGTTTATGAAGCGAAGAAAACAGGCCACCGTTAAGTTTGTACTGGCTTCGGGGGCGGTGACTGTGCCGTTTCTACCAGAAGACTACGCTAATAAACTAGCAGATAGTGTGCTATTCGAGGTGGAGTCAACTAGAAGGTCTTGGATGTAACGTACACTGTTTCTTTGAGCGCTGCTTTTTTATACGTTTTTTTATGCAAATAGACCGAGTTTATGTAATGGTAGGTATTTAGTTGCTTAACCTTGCGTCTATATGGATATTCTTGATTACAGTGTCATCGCGATTTACCTCATCACGTTACTCGTTATCGGCTTTAGCTTGCGTGGACAGCAGTCAAAGAAAGATTATTTTCTCGCTGGAAGAAGCTTAAGTTGGAAACCGCTGTTACTTTCAGTGATGGCGACGCAACTCTCGGCGGTCAGTTTCATTTCCGCTCCTGCATTTGTCGGCTTCCGTGAGGGTGGAGGGCTGATTTGGCTCTCTTATGAACTGGCAGTTCCGTTAGCCATGCTTTTACTCATTACCACCGTGTTGCCTACATTATACCGAAGCGGTGTGGTGAGTATTTATGACTATCTTGAGCGACGTTTCTCTACCTCTACCCGTATTTGTATCAGTGTTGTATTTCAATTTAGCAGGGCCTTCGCTACCGGCATAATGGTTTACGCGCTATCCATTATATTGCAAGGAACCATGCAGGTTTCATCCACGCAGGCAATATTACTCATTGGTGTGATTACCGTTTTGTACTCCTTACAAGGAGGTATGAAAGCAGTTGTATATGGTGACGCGGTACAAATGGTTGTCATCGTTTTGGGCACAGCTATCTGCATTGCTTTTGGTCTAAACGCATTAGGCGGTTGGGAGCACTTTTTACAGCTACTTCCAAGCGAGCGGGTCTCTACCCTTAATTTTTCATCTCTGGGTTTTGATGGTGACGGCTTCGGCTTCTTTCCTATGGTGCTAGGTGGCGTGATCCTCTACGCCTCATACTACGGTTGTGATCAATCAGAAGCACAGAGGGCATTGTCAGCGAAATCGGAAAGCGATCTTAAAAAGATGATGTTAGCAAATGGCATTTTCAGGTTCCCTATAACACTTCTATATTGTTTAGCAGGCTTGGTGATCGGCACACTAGCGTTTAACGACGCCAACTTGCTATCGCAAATTCCTAAAGATAATCCGGACTGGCTTATGCCGGTCTTTATTCTTAATTATTTACCTCATGGGCTTATCGGCTTGCTTGTGGTCGCTATTCTTGCTGCAGCCATGTCATCACTGAGCTCAGCAATAAACTCTCTTGCCGCTGTTTCACTGGAAGATTATTTCAAACTCACTCGGAAACGCGCAAAACCTGAAGGCTACCTGAGTCATGCTAAGTTTGCGGGCTTGCTTTGGGGAGGGATTATTTTGCTGCTTTCGCTCAATGCTGGCGATATAGCGCCTACCGTTATAGAAGCGGTGAACAAAGTGGGC
The DNA here is from genome assembly GCF_902705805.1 of Alteromonas alvinellae. Lineage (NCBI taxonomy): Bacteria > Pseudomonadati > Pseudomonadota > Gammaproteobacteria > Alteromonadales > Alteromonadaceae > Alteromonas > Alteromonas alvinellae. Next base: position 29,297 of record NZ_CACSIH010000257.1, read on the forward strand.
TCTGTTTTTTTTGGCCCCGTCTTGGCTGTGTTTCTACTTGGCATGCTAACGAAGAAGATAAAGGCCACACAGGTCAATACCGGCCTGATGTGTGGCGTGCTGACTAATTTGTCGTTCGCATTTTTTGTCGAGGACATGTTTTGGTTTTGGTGGAATGTAACGGGGTTCGCGAGCACAGTGATACCCGCTATTATCTTGTCTGTTTTGTCAGCTAATGATGAAAACGATACAGCGACGATCACCACCTCTGGTCAACGACGCTTACTGATTGATAAGCCGATTGCCACCCTATTGCTTGGCTATTTTTGCTTATTGGTCGTTGTTTGCTACTTAATGCCGCGTTGGCTGCAGTAGACTAAGTGATTTACGCCTCTACTGTTTTGGCAACTGAGTCTCTCAAAATAATCTGATCTTTGCCCGCGTGCTTAGCTTCGTATAAGCGCGCATCAGCCACTTCTAACTGCGACGCCAAGCACTTGTGTTCCTCGGTACATACGCCGATACTGCACGTGATATTGAACTTGTGATTGGTAAAAATAGTAGAGCGCACTGCATCCATAAACGCTGAAAGCGCAGATAGATACACTTTAGGTGGCCTTACCGATACCACTGTAAATTCTTCACCCCCATAGCGCACAATAAGATCGTCGGGGAAGTAATCTTTTAACAATGCTGCAAATTCCTGCAATAACATGTCACCCGTTTTATGGCCGTAGGTATCGTTTACACTTTTGAAGTTGTCAGCATCGATCATAGACACAATGACATCCTTTCTCGACGCTTTATTGGCAAATAACTCTTCTGCTTTTTCGTAGAGAAAACGGCGATTGTATACCTTGGTTAGCGGGTCTAAGTTTGCTGAATTTCTAATGGTTTGAATCATTTCTTGTGATTCAAGGTTTTGCATAATTCTGCAGTAGAATTCTTCGTGATAAAAAGGTTTGGACAGGAAGTCATTGGCGCCGCTTTTAATGAATTTCGAGGTCAACACGCTGTCGCCGTTTGCCGATAAACCGATAAATACCAAGTCTTGCATGCGTTTTTCGTGGCGTATTGCTTTAACCAGTTCATAACCGTCCATATTGGGCATACGGTGATCAGCAATAACCATTTTAATATCGCGGTGATTATCAAGCTCTTCCAACGCTTCTAAGCCATCGTTCGCTTCATGCACCTGAAATTGGAATTTGCGAAGTAATGAGCAAATGTGATTTCGGCTCGTTCTAGAATCTTCCACCACCAACACTTTGGTAGTGAGATTCTTTCTTAAACGGTCTACAAGTTTAGACACTTGAAGGTATGAATAGCGAGACTCTTTTGTGATGTAATCCAGTACGCCCTGATCGAGTAACTGAGCACGGGTAAATTCGTCGAAGTTCCCAGTAAGTACGATGGTTGGAACGTTGTAGGAAAGTGCAAGCTCAACGCTCTCGCCGTTGGGCGCGTCGGGAAGGTTTAAGTCGACGATGGCTGCCAAGTATTCGGTGTCACTCTCGAGGGCACTTTTAGCTTCCGCAAGATCTTCGCACAGATCACACGTAAAGTGAGGATTATCCTCAATAAGTTTGTTTACAATCTTTCGGACAGTGAGACTGTCTTCTACTACAAGAACTTTATACATGTGATCTACTCTCGGCACTTAGGCTTCGATAATAACCAATTTAAGACAAAAAAGCCCTCAAAGAGAGGGCGTTTTATACTTATGTCTAAATGATTTTATTCTTATATAACATTGCGTTGTACTGAACTTTGTTCAGCGGGAACACGCACGGAGCCTTCCATCAAAATACGTGCGCTTCTGCTCATTACAGCTTGCTTAATTTGCCACTTGTCGTCTTCAAACGTAGCTCTTGCTCCTACTCTAAGCGTTCCAGATGGATGCCCAAAAGTAACCGAGTCTCTTTCGTCGCCGCCAGCTGCGATATTTACAAGAGTGCCGGGTATCGCCGCAGCTGCTGCAATAGCGACCGCAGCCGTCCCCATCATAGCATGATGAAGTTTCCCCATAGACAGTGCGCGAACCAATACATCAATGTCTGAACCCAAAATATCTTTGCCACTGGATGCTTGGTAACCTCTTGGAGGAGCAACGAACGCGACTTTTGGTGTGTGCTGCCTGTTTGCAGCTTCACCCACATCATTGATGAGCCCCATCTGAACCGCGCCGTGTGCACGAATTGCTTCGAACTTGGACAGCGCCTCGGAGTCGCTGTTTATATCATCCTGCAGTTCAGTGCCTGTGTAGCCAATATCTTCTGCGTTGATGAAAATAGTAGGAATACCCGCGTTTATCATGGTCGCCTGAAGTGAGCCTACGCCTGGAACTTCAAGTGTGTCGACTAATCGTCCTGTCGGGAAGATTGCCCCTTCACCGTCAGCTGGGTCAACAAAGGCTACTTCTACTTCTGCGGCAGGGAAGGTGACACCGTCTAGTTCAAAATCGCCAGTTTCCTGTACTTCCCCGTTAGTCATTGGCACCCTAGCGATAATGGCTTTGTTGATATTGGCTTGCCAAATATTGACGGTGGCGATGCCGTTTTCTGGTATTTTACTTCTATCCACTAGCCCATTGGTTATCGCAAATGCGCCTACGGCTGCCGTTAGGTTTCCGCAGTTTCCACTCCAGTCTACGAATGGCTTGTCTATGGCTACTTGACCAAATAGGTAGTCGACATCGTAACCTTCACGTTCACTTTTGCTTAAGATAACGGTTTTGCTGGTACTTGATGTAGCACCGCCCATACCGTCGGTTTGTTTACCGTAAGGGTCGGGGCTGCCAATTACGCGCAGAAGCAGGGCATCGCGCGCCGGACCTGGCTTTTGCGCGGCTTCTGGCAAATCGGTTAAATTGAAAAACACACCCTTACTGGTACCGCCACGCATGTAGGTAGCCGGTACTCGAAGTTGTGGCGCATACTTTGTCATGTTTTTTCCTTTCGTCGGTATGAGTGCGTTGAGGCACAGTTGAAACACGCCGTAAATACATCCTTGTAGGCTCTCGGGGCGCGTCCATGCGCCCCGAAGGTTTCAACCGTGCCTCAACGCACTCTTAAACTAAAAACCATTTTATCTGGAGAGAAGTAAGGTTGTTCGTGATTTGAAACACGCTGTGAACACATCCATGTGCGCTCCCCAGCCGCATCCTTGCGGCTGGGGGGGTTCAAATCACAAACAGCTTCCAACCAAACTAGCTGATACTAGCTACGGAGGAGGTGGATTAGTTTCAGGGCCTTCAACTCGCAAGTATGCGAGTTGGGAGCCTATAGAGACGTATTTAGGGCGTGCCCTATGACTAACTTATCCCCCAGCTAAGTAAACTGATGCAATATTGGCCGAACTTAAGTGGGGGAGGTGGGTCAGTTTCAGGGCCTTCAACTCGCAAGTATGCGAGTTGGGAGCCTATAGAGACGTATTTAGGGCGTGGCCTGTAACTGATTCACCTCCTCCCACTGAAAGGTCTTCCTATCACAATCAGCTAGCTTCAGCTTCCAAGAAGTCTTTAGCGAAGCGCTGTAACACCCCGCCTGCGCTGTAAATAGAGACTTCTTCTGCAGTGTCTAAACGGCAGGTTACTGGCACTTCTAGCTGCTCACCGTTTTGACGGTTTACTACTAGCGTAAGCGTTGCACCTGGTGAAGGTTCGCCGCTTACGTCGTACGTTTCTGTGCCATCAAGCTCAAGGGTTTTACGCGTTGTGCCTGGTTTAAACTCAAGCGGTAGCACGCCCATACCAATAAGGTTAGTGCGGTGAATACGCTCAAAACCTTCTGCCACAATGACTTCAACACCAGCAAGACGCACGCCTTTAGCTGCCCAGTCGCGTGATGAACCTTGACCGTAGTCAGCGCCGGCTACAATAATCAGCGGCTGTCTGCGGTTCATGTAGGTTTCAATAGCCTCCCACATGCGCATTACTTGGCCTTCTGGCTCAACGCGCGCAAGAGAGCCTTGCTTCACTTCACCGTTTTCAAGCACCATCTCGTTGAACACTTTCGGGTTCGCAAGGGTAGCGCGTTGTGCGGTTAAGTGATCACCACGGTGTGTGGCGTACGAGTTAAAGTCTTCTTCAGGTAAGCCCATTTTGTGAAGGTATTCACCGGCTGCACTGCTGGCTAGAATAGCGTTTGAAGGCGACAAGTGATCGGTAGTGATATTGTCACCTAAAATAGCAAGCGGACGCATACCTTTCATAGTGCGCACGGCATCCATTGCGCCTTCCCAATAGGGCGGACGACGAATGTAAGTGCTCATTTCACGCCAGTCATACAGCGGGTTTATGTCTTTGCCATAATCAACGCTCAACTCGAACATTGGCTCGTACACTTTTCTGAAGTGCTCTGGCTTCACCGATTTCGCTACAATAGCGTCAATTTCTTCATCGCTTGGCCAAATATCTTTAAGCGTTACCGGGTTGCCGTCTTTGTCGGTGCCCAATACGTCCTTTTCAATATCAAAGCGAATGGTGCCGGCGATAGCGTACGCTACTACTAGTGGCGGCGATGCTAAGAATGCTTGCTTAGCATAAGGATGGATACGGCCGTCGAAGTTACGGTTACCCGACAATACCGCTGTAGAGTAGAGGTCGCGGTCGATGATTTCTTGCTGAATTTTAGGGTCTAGTGCGCCGCTCATGCCGTTACAGGTAGTACAAGCAAAAGCTACTACGCCAAAGCCCAAATCTTCCAACTCGCTCATTAGGTTAGCTTCTTCAAGGTAAAGCTTCACCGCTTTAGAACCAGGTGCTAGTGAGCTCTTTACCCACGGCTTGCGAGTTAATCCGCGCTGGTTGGCGTTGCGCGCAAGCAGGCCTGCCGCAATAACATTGCGCGGGTTCGATGTATTAGTACAGCTGGTGATAGCCGCTATAATAACCGCGCCATCAGGCATTTTGCCTTCCTCCTCGGTCCACTTCGCTGCTATACCGCGACTTTCTAAATCGCTGGTAGGTAAGCGAGCGTGAGGGTTAGAAGGGCCAGCCATGTTACGTCCAACAGCAGAAAGGTCGAACGTAAGCACCCGCTCATACTCGGCAGTTTCTAAATCATCAGCCCATAAACCGGTATGCTTAGCGTATTGCTCTACCAATGCAATTTGCTTTTCTTCACGCCCTGTTAGGCGCAAGTAATCAATGGTTTGCTGGTCAATGTAGAACATGGCTGCAGTGGCGCCGTATTCCGGTGTCATGTTCGAAATGGTTGCGCGGTCGCCCAGCGTCAGGTGCGATGCACCTTCACCATAGAATTCCAAATATGCAGATACCACACGCTCTTTACGCAAGAACTCTGTTAACGCTAATACGATGTCGGTTGCAGTAATGCCTGGCTGTGGTTTGCCCGTTAGCTCAACACCTACAATGTCTGGCAGACGCATGTAAGACGCACGGCCCAGCATAACGCTTTCCGCTTCAAGGCCGCCAACGCCCACAGCAATTACACCAAGTGCATCAACATGCGGCGTATGGCTGTCTGTACCCACTAGCGTATCAGGGAAGGCAACACCGTCACGGGCTTGAATAACCGGTGACATACGCTCCAAGTTAATTTGGTGCATAATGCCGTTACCCGGAGGGATAACATCTACGTTTTTAAATGCCGTTTTTGTCCAGTTGATAAAGTGGAAACGGTCGTCGTTACGTCTGTCTTCAATTGCACGGTTTTTTTCAAACGCGTCTTTCTCAAAACCGGCATGCTCTACAGCTAATGAGTGATCCACAATCAACTGTGTTGGAACTACTGGGTTAACCTTGGCCGGATCGCCGCCTTTTGCCGCAATAGCATCGCGAAGCCCGGCTAAGTCTACCAGTGCCGTTTGACCCAAGATATCGTGACACACTACGCGAGCCGGAAACCAAGGGAAGTCTAAGTCGCGCTTGCGATAAATCAGCTGTTTTAGCGAGTCGGTGAGCATCTCAGGTGCGCATTTGCGCACTAAGTTTTCAGCCAATACACGCGACGTGTAAGGCAGCTTGGCATAGGCGCCTGGTTCAATAGCATCTACCGCTTCACGGGTATCGAAAAAATCGATACCCGCATTTGGAAGCGGTTTACGGTAATCAATATTCATAAAACCCCAACCTTAATCTTAAGCGCGTTCGCTAATAGCTGGCACTGGGCGTAGTTCTTCGCCTGTGTATTCTGCTGATGGACGAATAATACGGTTGTCAGCGCGCTGTTCCATAACGTGTGCTGCCCAACCAGTTAGACGAGACATTACGAAGATTGGTGTAAACAATGGCGTAGGGATACCCATAAAGTTATACGCAGAGGCATGGAAGAAATCAGCGTTACAGAAAAGCTTCTTCTCACGCCACATTACTTCTTCGCAACGAACCGACACAGGGTAAAGCACGTCGTCGCCTACATCGGCAGCTAGTTTCTCAGACCATTGCTTGATAATTTCGTTACGCGGATCTGACTCAGAGTAGATAGCGTGGCCAAAGCCCATGATTTTCTCTTTACGCTCAAGCATGCCCATCATTTTTTCTTCGGCATCATCAGGTGAAGTGAAGCCTTCAATCATTTCCATGGCCGCTTCGTTAGCGCCACCGTGAAGTGGACCACGCAGTGAACCGATAGCACCGGTTACGCAAGAATGCATATCAGATAAGGTTGAAGCACAAACACGCGCCGTAAAAGTAGAGGCGTTAAATTCATGCTCTGCATAAAGAATGAGTGATACATGCATGACTTGCTCATGAAGTTCACGTGGCTTTTCGCCGTGAAGCATATGTAAGAAGTGACCACCAATTGAATCGTCATCGGTTTCAACGTCAACGCGCACGCCGTCGTGCGAGAAGCGGTACCAGTAACAAATGATGCTTGGGAAACACGCCAACATACGGTCTGTCACGTCTTGCTGCTGGTCAAAGCTTGTTTCCATTTCAAGGTTACCTAGCATTGAACAACCCGTGCGAAGTACATCCATTGGGTGAGCATTTTTAGGAATGCGCTCTAGCACTTCTTTAAGCGCGGTAGGAAGACCGCGCATGCCGCGAAGTTTAGTTTTATAAGCGTCTAGCTCAGACTGGTTAGGTAGCTTGCCCTTTAGAATAAGGTACGCTACTTCTTCAAACTGACAGTTTTGCGCTAAGTCTTTTACGTCATAACCACGATACGTTAAACCAGAACCTGATTTACCTACGGTAGATAATGCTGTTTTACCTGCAACTTGGCCGCGTAAACCCGCGCCACTTAACTGTTTAGCCATCTTGTTGTCTCCGGTCTTGTGTAATTTGTAAGGTACTTGAAAGTCTGTTTAAAAATAAACTGTGTAAGTTACAGCTTAGAGTCGGCTCGGGGCACCGATGAAACGGGGCGGTGCGCAGGGTGTTACCCCTCCGAGGCATGGATGCCGAGGCGGAGCCCCCATGGATGGGTTCACGGCGTGGTAACGCCCTGCGTATCGCTCCCGCTTCTATGGAGGGGCAGGGAACTGTACTTCACCCCTGCATCTTCGTGCCCGCCAACTTCAAGCTGAATTTATTTACTAATTTTTGCCTTCTGCGAACAGGGCATCTAGTTTTTGCTCGTATTCGTGGTAGCCAAGATAATCGTATAGCTCCATACGTGTTTGCATGCTGTCCACAACGGCTTTTTGATCGCCATTTTCAAGTATAGATTTGTACACCATTTCTGCTGCTTTATTCATCGCACGGAACGCACTTAGTGGGTAAAGCACCATGTCGGCACCCCATTCACCAAGCTCTTCTTTGTTCCATAGTTCGGTTTTGCCGAACTCAGTGATATTGGCAAGGATCGGAACGTCTAACGCTTCAGCAAATGCACGGTAGTGCTCTTCGGTTTGTATTGCTTCGGCAAAAATACCGTCTGCGCCCGCTGCAACGTAGGCTTTAGCTCGTTCAATAGCTTTCTCTAATCCTTCCTGAGCAAACGCGTCGGTGCGCGCCATAATGAAAAAGTCTGGGTCAGTTCTGGCATCTACTGCTGCTTTAATGCGATCGACCATTTCTTCAGTGCTTACAATTTCTTTGTTAGGGCGGTGGCCACAGCGCTTTTGTGCAACCTGGTCTTCCATGTGCACAGCCGCCGCACCGGCTTTTTCCATGTCACGAATGGTTTTGGCAATGTTAAATGCACCACCCCAACCCGTGTCGATGTCTACCATTAGCGGAAGGTCACATGCGCTGGTGATTCTCTGAACGTCTGCAATCACATCATTAAGTGACGTCATGCCTAAGTCCGGTAGGCCGTAAGACGCATTCGCTACGCCGCCACCTGAAAGGTAAATGGCTTGGTGCCCAATGGTCTTTGCCATCATGGCAGTATAGGCGTTAATGGTGCCGACAATTTGTAGCGGTTTGTTGTTCTCTAATGCGGTTCTGAATTTCTTTCCTGCACTCATGATAATCACTCGCTTATTTGAAAGTAGGGTAGAGGTGAATTAGGTGTGAAGAAGACTGAGTGGTGTTAACCATGATTAAGCTTCTTCTCAATATTATTTTTTGAATAAAGAATATGGCGACGCATTAGCATTTCAGCCAGTTCCTCGTCGCGATTGGCAATAGCGTTAACGATGTGTCTGTGTTCATCAAACGCAGTGCTTACACGAGGGCCAGCCATACCGAGCTGTACGCGATACATACGAACAAGATGGTAAAGCCCGTCTACAAGTACGCTGATGAGATGATCGTTTTTACTGCCGGTTACAATTCTGTAGTGAAAGTCTACATCGCCGGCTTCTTGATAATAGCTTTGACCGTCTTTAACTTTATCGAAGTGGCTATCAAGCAACGCCTGCATGTCGGCAATTTCTTCGTCAGTCATATACCTGGCGGCTAATCGCGCGGCCATACCTTCTAACGCTTCGCGCACTTGATATAGCTGAATTAGACCTTCGGGAGACAGGGCCACTGCGCGTGCACCCACGTTAGCTTTACGTTCCACCAAGTGACAAGTAGCGAGACGATTGATGGCTTCACGAATAACGGCGCGACTGACTTCATACTTTGTCGACAATTCCATTTCACTCAGCTTACTGCCTGCTGGAATGATGCCCTCAACAATATCCTTCCTTAACTGAAAGAAAGTACGGTCGGCGTTGGTTATGGCTTGTTCGCTTTTTGCTAACACTGTATAGAATCTTAAAATGACTAATGTCGACAATATATGCCCATTTTGGCGTTTTTTCAACCTTAAAAGGTTAGGATTGTCGACAACGAGAGTAAGATATTAGTCTGATAGTCTTGTTTAGCGGCCTGTGTTGACAACTGTGCAATGGTGTAACGCCATATGCAAACAGAGCCATGCGTCAATTTACGCCCATTAGGCGAACCTTGCGCAATCATATTGATAGCTACTGCCTAAACGGAGGAGGTAAATTGGTAACGATAGTTACATGCAGAGGCTCTGAGCTAAAGAATGATTCAAGTAAGTGGTGATTTGTTTAAAGTTTGTCCATTTGGTCTAGGTGTTCTTTACTTTATTCGGTTAGGTGTTGTGAAGAGATAGAGTAAATTATCTTTATGATATCTAATTGATTTTATGAAACTTATAAACAATTTTTGTTTGATGCTTAACCTAACCAATTAGTCTAATTTTGAAGTCTTATTTTAGTGAAAGTGTAATATTTTACTTTGCAAGATCGTAATCTAACGGTAACATATCGTTCCAGTCTTCAAGCCTAAATTCTTCTACTGAATTTTAGAGGGCTGGAAAAGTAAGTTCTACTTTTAAAGCAGAGTTTCATTGAAAGTAAGTTTGTAATGTTTTATTGCGACTTACTTTTTTATTGCCTGTAATCCAGTATAAGCACAAGGTTATGTGCGCCTCTTAAATTAGTGAGTTTAGTCTTTCAAAGTTCCAAAGAAGAACTTGAAGCGGCCTAAAAATATTATTACACCTAACACTCACGCAAAGGGGTTATACCATGAAAACCAATACTGACGTGTCTAAGGCACTCGCCAGTAAGCTTTCACCTGTCGCACTAGCAGTAGCGATGACCGTTCCAGCAATTTCAAATATTGCCGTTGCCCAAGAAGCAGAAGCAACTGAAGAGCAACAATTTGAAGCCATTACCGTTACCGCAACAAAACGCCCTCAAGTTATCTATGAAGTTCCAATTGCTATTAGCGCCTTCGATGGCGACAAGTTAGCTGACCAAGGTATTACTGACCTGACTGACGTTGGTAAATTCGTTCCAAACCTAAATGTTACTGGTTTCTCTGCCGGCCACACATCGTCTGTAAACCCATTTATTCGTGGTATTGGTCTTCAAGATCACCTAATCACAACCGATCCGGGTGTGAGTGTTTATGTAGACGGTGTTTATCTGGGCCGTCAGGTTGGTCAAAACTGGAGCCTAAATAATATTGAGCGTATTGAGGTACTTCGTGGCCCTCAAGGTACGCTATATGGTCGTAACTCGATTGGTGGTGCAATTAACATCATCACAAAAGAGCCAGACCAAGGTGATGTAACCAAAATCAACACTGAATTTGGTACACGTGGTCGCGTTAAAGCTGATCTTTTTGTTAACCACGGTCTTTCAGAAACCGTAGCGTTTAACATGAACCTGTCATTTAACAAGCGCGATGGTCTTGGTGAGTTCATCAACGTGCCTAACGCCGAGTACGATGTTGGTGAGACTGAAGATGTTTCTGGCCGCGTTTCTCTTAAGTGGGAGCCATCAAATGACTTCCGCATGGTATTAACTGCAGATGCTAACAATGGTGACGGCGGTCTGCGTCCTTACACTGTGCTAATTGATGAAGTGGGTTCAGATCGCTACTTCGGTGGTCAGAATGGTGTTGGCGTACCGTTACGAAACACAGATGTGACACCTGAAGGCGCTGATATCTACGACAATGCAACAGGTACTGAAGCAGTAACTGGCGTGTCGAACGAAGCGCGTGGTCTTTCACTCACTACGGAGTGGGACATTAACGAAGACTACACTGCAAAGGTTGTTGCAAGCCAGCGTACATCTAAGTACAAAGCAGGTCTTGATGATGACGGTACAATTTACTCGTTGGATCAGTTCCCTGAGCGTGGCGAAGCCGATCAAACATCAATCGAACTTCAGCTTAACGGCTATATCAACGAATACACTGACTTTGTTGCTGGTGTTTACTACTTCAATGAAGAAGGTAGCAACCGTCAAGGTGATGACTCTAGTTTTGACGGTGGGGCTAACCTGCTAGAGCTCGATCAAGAAACCACTTCAAAAGCGGTTTACGTTAACGTTCGCCGTGACTTAACTGATGAGCTTAGCCTTTCTGGTGGCCTTCGTTACACGAAAGATGAAAAAGAAGCATCAGCGAACGTATTTTCAGCACTTGGTACTATCTATGATTCAAATGATTGGGACGAAGTGACGTGGGAACTCGCCACTAACTACACATTTGAAAATGGCATGACAGGCTATGCGACAATTCAGTCTGGCTACCAGTCGGGTCAATTCCCAGCACGTCCTTACTGCCTAATTGGTGAGTTCTTCGGTGCAGGTGGCTTTGATGATATCGAAGGCGCTCAAGCGGCGGTTCGCGCAAATAACTGTTTTACGGCGTCTGACAATATTACTGCTACTAACTATGAAGTAGGTATTAAAGGTCGTGTGAATGATTACTTCGACATTAGCGTTGCAGTATTTAACACTGAGTTTGAAGATCTTCCTTACCAAGTAAGTCGCGTGAGCGAAGGTGGCTTCGACACCGCAAACCTTGTGGTAGAGCAAACATCTCGTGGTGTTGAAGCTGATGCTACGTTTACCTATGGCAACTTCAGCATGATGACCAGCGTTGGTTATATGGATGTTGATGTTGAAGAGCAAGATGGATTCAATCCTGTAGCGCCACTTACTCCAGACCTAACCCTTGCAATTGGTCCGCAGTATACCTTTGAGCTTGATGGTGGTGATTCAATTCGCGTACGTGCAGATTACTCATATCGTGCAGAAATGTATGGTGAGCCTACTTCAGCACCTGAGCGTATGACTAAACTTGATAGCCGTGAGCTTGTTAACTTCGACATCGCTTATACGCCAGCGAATGATGCGTATACTGTTGCACTTTACGGTCGCAATATTTTTGATGAGCGTTACGACAATGCACGCTTGAATACAGGTGACTACATCCTGCAAATTCTAAGCAACGACGCAAGCGAGTTTGGTGTTAGATTCTCAACTGAATTCTAATAGCTACAACGAGTTACAATTATAAAGCCAGTCTAAAGACTGGCTTTTTTTTGCTTATTTTTTCTTGTTTTATCTTCATTATTAGCATAGTTTTAAAACTGTTCTAAAAATGCCCAGCAACTATTTATGAAAGTGAAAGCACTTTACGGTATTGGTTTTCTTGTTGTTAATATGCTTTTGTCAGGGTGTACCTACACGGTGTATTTACCCGACGATGAAGATATAAACGCGAAGAAAAACGGCAAGGTTGTAGTTGCTAAACCTGAATTTGGTAACCAATGTCGTTATAGCGGAAACGGTGAGTATGGCGCGTGCCCAACGTCAAATAGTGAAATGGTTGGAACATCGTGTTCTTGTCCAACACCTTCAGGGCAGATTATGGGAACGGTGTCGAAATAGAAGACGTGCTTTTGTAGTAAGTAGGGCCTTTCAATCATACGGAGATGGAGCGTGGGATTGTTTACCAGTTTTAAAAAATCGCGGTTAGAAAAAAAGTTTAAGAAAAACGAATGGGTAATCATTCAACCTATTCCGTTCGCTCAATTTGAACAACTTATCGTAGACCATGTAGACGGAGGTTGGGAAATAGAAGATGACTACGAACGGCTCGCTGAAACGACCGCTAAGTGGCAGTGTGAATTACGCAAAGGTACGAGTATTTTAACCTGCGTATGGACCGCTAAACAGCAAGGTATCGTATACGGTCCCGAACGCGTGCTTACCGGTTTGTCTGAAAAGCTAAATATACCGACGTCTACAGCAATTGCTACGACGTGGTTTTAAGCCTTTATTATAGCCAACCTTTTTGTTTAGCTATGCGAGCAGCATCTACGCGGTTGGTCGCATCGAGCTTTGAAATAGCCTCAGAGAGGTAGTTTCTTACCGTACCTTCAGATAAAAACAGTGATTGAGCAATGCCTTGGGTTTTAAGCCCTTCTGAAGCAAGTTTTAGTGCGGACATTTCTTTTTGCGACAGTGGATTGTTGTCGTCAAGAGCCATGATGGCGAGCTCAGTCGAAATTACCTTTTCTCCCGCAGAGACTTTGTGAATGGCATCTATCAGGTAGTCGCTGTCAGACTCTTTCAATATAAAACCCTTAACCCCTAAACTTAATGCACGCTTGATGTAGCCTGGTTTAGAAAAGGTAGTCATTAATACCACCTTGGTATTGAGATTTTGCTTTGCAATGTGGGCGGCTAGATCTAGCCCTGAAACCAGCGGCATTTCAATATCGCTCAAAATAATGTGTGGTGCAGGGTTATCATTTAAATAATCAATGGCTTCCTTTCCATTACTGCACTTTTCAACAATGGTTAAGTCGTCTTCTAATGACAGAAGCATGGCAATGGCATCGCGAACCAGCGACTGATCTTCAACAATCAAAATGGTAGTTGGCGCTTTTGAGTTCATAGGGAAGCCTTATGTGACAAAGATTGCTCGGCAGTAAGCTGAACCCTGACAATAGGGTGGGGAAGGAAAGAAATGTCCACATCCGCATGAATAGACGCCGCGCGTTCTCTAATTCCCATTAATCCGTTTCCTTCTTTAATTGATGCGGTGTTCTCAACTACGCCATGATCTTTATAGGTCATTTTCACGGTTTGCTCATTAACTTCAAGATCAAGGGATACCGCGTTACCGTTTGAATAGCGTAAGGTATTGGTTGTCAGCTCTTTGATAATAAGCGCAAGCTGGCTTTCTTGTTTAGCGCTTAAACGTGCTTCAGCGCCGCCTTCAATATCGGTTGTAACATTAAAGCCGTTTTCTTCTAACAGTGATTTGTCTTTTGCTATTTCATCGCTAAGAGAAAGCTGCTTGATATCTGACACTGCTTGACGAATATCACTCAGTAGCGCTTGAGAAAGCTGTGCCAGCGCTTTCACCTCGCGATGCGCGTCTTCAATCTTATCTTTGCTTATGAGTTTATCGGCCAGTTGTGCCTTTAACGAAATAGAGCTGAGTGCGTGACCCGCAACATCATGTAAGTCTCTGCCTATTCGCTCACGTTCAGCGATCGCAGACAATACTCGTAGTGCTTCGGCTTGCTGGCTCTCTTTCAGACTATGGAGCGTTTCTTTGCGCTCCATAACACCAAACCCGAATAGCACTAAGCTGTTGAGCAACGAAGCACTTAAAAGAAAATGTGCGTTATTAAATACGGTAATGTGCAGTGACACGAGTACCAGCATCATCACGCCTATGCTCATTATGCCTGTCTTGAGCGAATTGTAATAACCTACGATAAAAGCAATAAAGCCGATAATGGTTGCGCCACCAGGGTTTTGAAAGCTGCATGCTACCGAAAGTAGAAACATGAGTAGCAAATAAGTGGGCAGTGTTTTAACAGGCTGGTTTATGGCTTTAATGTAAAGAATGACAAAGCTAAGGTATCCCAGGGTTTGAAGTACCCATGTTTCGATGGGAAGAGGACGGGAAATAATGAGTGGAACAAAGAAGAACAGTGAAAAAAACAAGCTTCCGTGAGACCAGCGCTTTTTCCGTCCACTTGCCAAAAGGGGCATGTCAGGCGCGGTGCTCTCGTTTTTGACGGCAGGCACCGCGCTGTAACTATCTTGTATGCTTTTATTGCTGAGCATTGTGAGTACTTCGTCCCTACTGAAATACAACGGCAGACTTGCTAGTAATTAGCAGCGTACCAGAGATAATCAACATAATACCCAGCACGGCATAAATGTCGAAAGTTTGTTTCCAAAATACCACCGAAGCAGCAGTGATAAGTGCGATTCCCATACCCGACCAAATGGCGTAGGCGACCCCAATTCCCATATTCTTTAAGACCATGGCAAACAGCATCCCAGATATCGCGTAGAAAAAGATAGCGCCGTACCCAAAAGCCCACTTCTCCCATCCGTTCGACATTTTAAGCAGCATGGTAGCGGTAACTTCGGTGATAACTGCAACTGCTAAAAGTAAATAAGTCATAATGCATTCCTTCTTAGTTAAAGTGAAATTAGTTAGATTTGATTGATTGAAAACGGCGTTCAAGGGTGATTAATGACACAATGTAGACAGCGACAATCACAGCCGATATTGCCTCTACCCGTGCATCGGGAAACAAGTACCAGGCGGCGACAATGCCGAAGGTTCTGGTTAGCGTGTGAAAGTAGCCTATCCAGTGTTCGATAGCCCATGATAAAGGCATCCACATCAGGCCTGCGAGAATGCCAATACTCAATGGAACGGTGGTGTGGTCGATGGCTGCAACGGGAAGCGCAATGGCAAATACCATTAGGCTCATGATCATGCCAACGAAGAAAAGACGATCAAAACTGTTCTTTGCTGCCTTCTTGGCAAAAAATCGCTCGCCGGTGAGGTAGGAGAGACCTGCACCGAGGTAGAAGATGGCACCTGTGCCGATATACAGCAACCAGGTTATGGTTAATTCAGATACAAAAGGAGCGCTGATACCAAGCAGAGCCCAAACAACAGTGCCTGCCAGCGGCATGGCAATGAATCGGTTCTTTTTAAAATCTTCGCGCTGCTGTTCCAACGGGATGGAAGCATTCTGAGCGGGAGTTATTGACGAAGCGTGAGATACTTGTTCCATGAGCTTTACCTGATGTTGTAATGTCTATAGGTAAAGTATGCCGAGGTACCTCAGATTGCGTTAGTCACAAACGTCACCAATCGCGTATGACAATTGTCATCAGTTCACTTAATGAAGCCTATGAACTAAGTCTGTCGTGCTTTTTTCGCTTTTCGTTTGTTTAACACTGAATCACCATCTTCCTTAGACAGCATTAAGCTATCGTAAATGCTGACAAGTGCTACTGCGGCCATAAACATCATAGATAGCGTAAACGTTTGTAGGTTTGGCATATTGGCGCTTTGTCCAAGAATGAATGCTGCAGCAGCGATAGCAAGCGCAGAAAGGGTAATGCCAAGACCGCGGTTCATTTGCATTAAAATGGCGCCTAGCGTGTTTGCGTCTCGCATTTTATTGGGTGGTACGTCGGCAAAAGCAATGGTGTTTATTAACGTTAAGTGCATTGAGCGAGTAATACCGTTAACAAATAAAATAACGGCAATAGTAAATGACGATGTGGAGTGATTTATCATCGCGAGCGCCACAAAACCAAGGGCGATGAGCACGCCGTTTACTACAAGCACGCGTTTGAAGCCGAAGGTATTCATGATCCACGTTGTCGCTGGCTTTATCGCTAAGTTTCCAGCAAACAGCCACAGCAACAGTGAGCCGGCTTCTACAGGTGAGTAACCTAATCCAAGCTGGAGCATGAGTGGCACAAGAAACGGTGCACTGCCAAGTGCGACACGCATAACAGAGCCGCCAAACACAGTAAGCCGGAAGGTTTTGTGTTGCATCGCATCGAAAGAAAATAGTGGGTTCTTGGCCGTTTTTACGTGTTTGACTGCCAATACCATGAGTACTAAGCCAATAGCGATGATGCCAAGTGGTCGAATAAGCTTGTCGCTGGTACTCGCTAAAAACTCGATCCCCGCCATAAATAGCGCAAAGCCGATACCGGTGAGCAAAAAGCCTTTAATATCGAATTTACCTACATTGCCTTTAATGTTTTTAAGGAGATACAGTGACGCGATGATAGCGATTATGCCCAGTGGAATATTCATATAAAAAATCCACTGCCAGCTGAAATGAGTGGCGATGTAACCGCCTAGCACAGGGCCTAGTAGCGGTGCGCTTAACGCAGGCCAGGTTATAATGGCCACGGTTTTTACCAGCTTTTCCTTTGGCAAGTCCCGCAGAACTACTAATCTTCCCACGGGAACCATCATTGCCCCGCCTAAACCTTGAAGAATTCGAGATAAGGTAAATTCGAATAAGCTGGTACTCAGACCACAAAGCACCGAGGCAAAAGTAAATACGGCAATCGCTGCTACAAATATAGTGCGAGCGCCAAATTTATCGGCGGCGTAACCACTTAATGGAATAAAAAGTGTTACGGCTACTAAGTATGCCGATACTCCAATAGATAGGTGGGCTGCCGGCACATTGAAGTCGGCAGCAATGACAGGTAACGCCGTGGTGATAACCGTGGCGTCTAAAATTTCCATAAAGAGTGCCCCTGCAACCAAAAGGGCAGTGGCGAACTCTCTATTGAACAATTTCAAAGGCTCTAACTACGCGCGCGACACCCGTAATATTGCGAGCAATATCTACAGCGGCTGTGGCTTCTAAATTGGTTAACCGACCCATCAGGAATACTTCTGAATCTTGAACCACTACCTTAACTTGTAGAGCAGGCACTCGTTCGTCTGCCACAATTTTAGTACGCACTTTTGACGCTAACCACAGGTCGTTGGCTTGTGTGCCTGCACCTATCGCCTCGCCAATTCTAATTTGGTTGTGAATTTTTTTGATATAGCTTACTTCTTGGGCGCGGCGCACAGCTTCGTCAACTAAGCCTTGGTTTGGCGCTTGCCCGGTTAGCAAAGCTACACCGTTATAAACATCCACTTGAAGGTTAGCTTGCTCTTTAAGCGCATCGCTTTTCGACCATTGATACGACACCGCAGCATCGGCATTTTGGTCATCAAGCTGCGTGCCCACAGTACGTCTGTCATTAGCCACTTTCGCAGCCATCGCGCCTGCAGCTCCAACGGCCACTACACACCCTTGTAATGTAAGAATTAGGGCTAATAAAGAACCCAGTAGTCCCAAATTTTTCACTTGTGTCCTCGTTATCTGTTTTACTACTCGTCGCCGTGATTGGCAGGGAATAAGCTGTCGTCAATGCATTCACATAAATTGTGAATTACCAGTAAATGAACTTCTTGAATACGCGAAGTGCGGTTTGACGGTACGCGAATTTCTACATCATGTTCACTTAAAAAGCCCGCCATTTCACCGCCGTCTTTGCCAGTAAGCGCGACAATGGTCATATCGCGAGATAATGCCGCTTCCATCGCTGCTATGACGTTACGAGAGTTACCACTGGTTGAAATAGCCAACAGTATATCTCCGGGTTGGCCGAGCGCCCGTACTTGCTTCGCAAAGATTTCTTCGAAGTTATAGTCGTTTGCAATCGACGTTAGGGTAGAGGTGTCTGTGCTTAGCGCGATTGCCGGTAAGCTGGGGCGATCGCGTTCATACCGGTTGAGCATATTAGAAGCAAAATGCTGCGCATCACCTGCAGACCCGCCATTACCGCAGCTTAGTACTTTATTACCTCTAATTAAGGCTTCCACTATCATGTACG
Source organism: Alteromonas alvinellae (assembly GCF_902705805.1). Lineage (NCBI taxonomy): Bacteria > Pseudomonadati > Pseudomonadota > Gammaproteobacteria > Alteromonadales > Alteromonadaceae > Alteromonas > Alteromonas alvinellae. The sequence continues at coordinate 47,648 of NZ_CACSIH010000257.1, forward strand.
CCGCTTTCTCAATATGCTCTGGCAATATTTCCGATGCCGCTATTTTGGTTTGTATGCTCTCGGTAAAATTCGCTTTTATCTGTTCAATCATGTGTCATCTCTTTGTTTTCACCAAATGGCAGACCATTTAGTGAAATTTTTTGCGCTGCATTACAGCGCCTTGATTTTTGTAATGGCCAGTATCTGAAAGTCAGAGGTTTAAACTGTGGCCTCAGCGCGAGAGAAAAACGGCCTAACGTTTATCGCTCGCGATAATCAACTCGCATTTACTATTGAAGCGTGCGAAAAAACTCAACCAGGTTTCTAGCTTCATCTTCAACCTTAAAATTTTTCACAACGTGTTCGCGTCCGGCTTTGCCCATTTCTGCGAGTTTGTCCATATCCGAAAGCAGCAAATCCATCTTTTCTGTGACAGCTTGCTGGTCTTTGGTAGGAACAATATACCCATCAACGCCTGGCCTGATGATGTCTTCCCATGCGCCCGCCTGAGTAGCTAATACCGCAGCCCCAGCACTCATGGCTTCAGGTACAGTTAATCCAAACCCTTCGTTATAGCTAAGTGCACTTACTAATGACAGTGCACTGAAGATTCTAGGAATTTGCTCAAACGGCAATTCACCGGTGAAAACAATTCGGTCAGTTAACCCGGCTTTAGAAATTTTTTCTTTAAGCTCGTTTACAAATTCTTGGTTACTCGAGGATATGGCACCTACAACTACTGCGTTCACGTCAGGGTATTTGGGCAATACTTTGATGCATGCTTCAACAAATAGATGAACGCCTTTTTGCTCTCTAACTCTGCCCAGAATGCCAATGCCGTACTTGCCGCCGTAGCCTAATGCTTGCCAAGCTTCTTGCTTGTTTTCTGCTGGCGTGTAGTTGTCTATTTGCACACCGTGGAGATTTATCTTGGCGGGGGGCTTATTTAAATATTTTGCAGAGCGATTACTCATTGCAATAACCGCATCCATTTTATTGCTTAACCACACCGTAGAAGCCGAACGCTTTCGCTGAGCGGCAGAGCTAAATACAAGCTTTATTTTGGCGCGAAACACGTATTTGAGGATCACACCCTGAATCATCTCGTCAACGCGACGTGCATGAAAAATTCGCCACTTACCATTACTAAGCGGGCGTCGACACATTTTTGCGACCTCCCAAAAAGTAATAGTCATTGATGGGTCTGGAACAAAATGCTTGCCCATTATCCGCAAATTAATCATATGCTTCTGTAGCGATGTTACTTGCAGCATCGTAGACGTTACGCCAGAAAAATTAGAGCTGGAGTTGCCGACTATTAGCTCTATTTCTTGGTTATCAACGCTGCTGGACGAAACCTTGTTGTTGGGATGACTCATTATTTGTGGGAACCTAAGAAACTTTCATCAAACCGATGAAGGGTTGCAAATCATAAGATAAAACAAACGGAATACGTCTGACATAAAGACATTTTCATCAATATCGGCCGCGCTCATCGTTGGCGTACGCTTCCAGTCCTCTTTGGGGAACATCAGTTTAAAAGCTGGATATTGTCAGTCTTTAGCCCACGTTCTTCAACCACTGAAGGTTGTCTCCGTCTATGGCAACAACGTCTATTCGCAGAGAAGTAGACGCTGGATTTAAGCCATTATCTAACAAATAGAAATCAAACGCAGCCTGAATTCGCTGGAGCTTTTTGGCAGTCACAAACTCTAGAGCACTGCCAAACTGATTTCGTCTTCGGTATTTAACTTCAACGCACACTATGGTGCTGCCGTCTTGCATTACAATGTCGAGCTCGCCACGCCGAGTGTGGTAATTTCGACATCGAAGAGTAAGGCCTTGTTCCATCAGATATTTACAGGCCTTGTCTTCTGCTGCACTCCCTTGCAGTGTTGACATAATTTCACTCCGAAAGCATTTGAACTTTTTCGTTACGAATAATTGCCTGAGGCTGTTTGCGTATTACTTCACCTTGTTGATTAAGGGAAAGTGTACCCGTTAACCCTTCGTGTGAAAGATATTTTAGCGTGTTCAGCATGCCTAGCTGAGGCAACAACTGATAGGCATCAAAACCGAACGCAAATAAACGTTTTTGCATAGTATTTTGATTTTGCCAAGCCTGTTCAACCTCCTGCTGAAGAGGTTGCCAACTATGTGAAGGCATTAACCAAGGCATGTCGATAAAGTGCACATTCTGCAGGTCACGCCATTGGTTTTTCCCGCTGTCGTAATCCATTGAACGAGAGGTGGCATACACGGGGACTTGTTTGCCATCGTATGGGTTTAAGCTCGCTTCGATAATGGGGTTAAGCAGTTCTGTGTCTTGAGGTGAGGCAAATGCAACAATGGCATCAATATCACGCCTACTGCGAGGCATGTTGTACACTTCATCATTTGTCATGTACTCAATTTGATTGATACGCTCGTTGCTTTGCGCCACATCTAGCGCCTGTGTAATTCCCTCTCGAAGTGAATTACTGTCGTTAAACGATACCGACGTTATGTTGGCGCGCTGCTTGTTTTCCTGATTGTTGAGTATTCGCCAGTGCTTTTTAAAGGTGTCGTCCATTCGCTGGTACAGACTGCTTTGTGCGGCAATAACGATAGGCGCACGATATCCTTTATTAAAGATAAATTCAGCAAGCTGCTTTGCTTCATCTTCTGGTGCTAGTCCGTAATAATTCAGCGAGGTAGGCAAGCCTAATGAGTGGAGTTCATTTTGTGTGTCATCACCTGCGAGACCTGTACCAGAGGCAAGAGCATCATCGGCTATCGCCGGATTTGATGATCCTGTTGTCACCCCTTTAGCAGACGCATTGTCTGGCAATTCGTCAGGCCTGTTTAATGCAAGTACGTTCACACCAAGCGGCAAACTGGGAATTAAACGCTCAACAGTGTCTTTTAAAAGAGGGCCAATGATGAACTTGGTATCGCCAATTTCGCTGAGTAAATGCTGTGTATCTACTTCGTTGGTGTCGATAAAACGAAGGCGAGGTAGAAGATGTTCATCTTGGCGCTTTTCAACATCGGTGTAATAGGCCGCCATGATGCCATTTTTAACGACTTGTCCTGTGCGTGCTAACCTGCCAGAAAGTGGTAGTAAAACCGCAATATCGTTGGCGCCAGCATCGGTAAGCTCGGTTGCTTCAATCACGTTTTCAGGCAAAGCGTTTTCTAATACATGACCGCGATAAACCTGCTTAAATTGCTGCAGGCTTTTGGCTAATTTTTCCGGTGACGACGCGTTTTCTTCAGTTAGTTCGCGAAGAGTAATGAAAGGAGATAGGTCGGGATAAGCACTGCCTACTGAATCTAGTGACGATGCAGGAATGGAGGTAATCCACTGCCAAACTTGTTGCACTTTTTCATCGTCAGTAAGATTGGTCTTTAATACGCTATTCGCTGCCGCAGCCAGGTTGCCTTGCTGCGTGAAGAGCTGGGTTTGAAGCTCCGCTTTTTGGAATGCGGTTTCACCTTTACCGGTTACGCCATCCAACATAGCCAGCAATTCTTCTGCCGAGGCATCAGGCATTCCCGCATAGGCTTTGGTTACCAGAAGGGAGTAATAAGATTGATTTACCCCTGAAATACCGTCTTCTTTTACCTCATATAGCACTTGCTGAGCCAAAACGGGCTGTTGATTTTGAAGGTACAGGTCAGCCGCTTGCAGCAACAGCGTATCGCGCTGTTCTTTGTTGCGGGTGCGCTCCCATACTTTTTTTGCTTCAAGGAGTTTGTGCTCAGGTGTGACGTTATCTTCAACCTGTGTGGTTTCAATTGGGGTAGGTTCCACTACCACAGGCTTTGACTGGGTTTTAGGTGTACTTCCACAGCCCGTTAGCACCAATACAGAAGCGACGGCTGATAGCGTAAAGATTTTTCCAGCTTGTCCAATATGACGCACAGTTTCATTCCTTTTACATCGTTATAAGCCAAGTTTATCTTAACCAGTGTGAAAATCTACGCTTGCCAGCATAATCTGGACTAATGGCGTGATACACTTATCGCATATTCTTCAAAATTAACGTAAGACTTAATCACTGTTATGACAGACACCGCCACCTTATATATTGTTCCAACACCTATTGGTAATTTAGACGACATAAGTGCCAGAGCAATACGCGTATTAAGTGAAGTAAGCTGGATCGCTGCCGAGGACACCCGTCACAGCGCTCGACTCTTACAGCACTTTAGCATTGGAACGAAAACTCTTTCTCTGCATGAGCATAACGAAGGTAAGCGCACAGCAATGCTTTGTGAGCGTTTAAAGGGCGGCGAGTCGGTAGCATTAATAAGTGATGCTGGAACGCCGTTAATCAGCGACCCGGGCTTTGTTTTGGTACGCAAGTGCCGTGAGCAAGGTATTCCGGTTAGCGCTCTGCCGGGCCCATGTGCTGCAATTACAGCATTAAGTGCTTCGGGACTGCCAACAGACAAGTTTATATTTGAAGGATTCCTACCGGTTAAAGTGCAGGCACGTGAAAGCGTGTTGTCAGCGCTAATAGATAGAACGTTCACCACTGTTTACTATGAAGCGCCACGTCGAATTTTAGACACCGTTACTGATATACAGCGCGTTCTAGGCGATCGCCAGATTGTGGTAGCGAAAGAGCTATCCAAAACCTTCGAAACCTACGTGAGTGGCAGCGCGCAAGATGTAATTGATTATCTCAATGCGGATGTTGCGCACCAGAAAGGCGAATTCGTCGTCATGATTGGCCCTGCGAAGGTAAGTGACCAGGCGATACCCAGTGAGGCAATGTCGTTGCTAAGTGTTTTGTGTGAGCACATGCCGCTTAAAAAGGCCGCGGCGGTGGTCGCCACTCACTATGACTTGAAAAAGAATGCGCTTTATCAAGCTGGGCTAGACGCAAAAGCGTAAACACGTTGTTGATCTTAAGGGCCTTGGAATAAATACAAAGGAGTGTAATTCACGTCAACTGCCCAGTTCAAAAAGGACTGAGGTTTATGGAGGCTCATATGACAAAAACACTCAAAATCACCATGTCAGAAGGAAAATGGTTAGTTGATATATTTTCTCAAGCTAACGACTCAGGTGTTTACGACTTAATCCACCCTAATACCTTTGCGGATGTTTCTCTAAATGAAGGCGAAATGTACGGCTTTCGTTATAGCCTGAATGGAAAAGCGGGAACGTCATTTAAAATTGAGTTAGATGACGAAGTACTGGCTGAAGGTGAGATAGACAAATCTGAGGCGGCGTCGGGAAGTGGAGTTGTATAGTCACTAGAACAGTGTTTAGCGATTATTCTGCACACTTTTATTGTATACTCGCCTGTTTTAGAAGCTCTCTTTAGGATTGAAGTATGCGCCAAACCCTTTCTGTTATTGTTATTACCAAAAACGAAGAAGACCGCATAGCCCGTTGTTTGAAGTCTATCGAAAAAATAGCAGATGAGATTGTTGTTCTTGATAGTGGTAGCACAGATAAAACGGTAGAAATTGTTCACCAATTTACAGACAAAGTGTTTGTTACTGATTGGCAGGGCTTTGGTGTTCAAAAGCAACGTGCTCTGGATAAAGCAACGTGCGATTGGGTGTTATCTCTCGACGCAGATGAAGAAGTGGACGAGCAGCTAGCGTCCACTATCTCAAAACTACTCATGTCCGAGCCCATTCATAACGCTTACAAATTGCGTTGGCGCAATATTTTCCTTGGAAAAGTTACCAGATTTGGAAGGACTGGCAGGGCACCTACAAGGCTTTTTAAAAGAGAAGCGTCACATTTCACCAAAGATATTGTCCATGAAAAAGTGGTACATCAAGGTGAGGCAATTTGTTTGAAAGGTGGCTATCTAAAACATTACTCAGTGCGTGATTTTGAACACTTGCTACATAAAAATCGCGATTACACATGCCTAATGGCGACTAAAAAATTTAAGGCAGGTAAAAAGAGCCATGGGCTTGCGTTGGCATTGTTAAGGTCAATGCTAACCTTTATCCAAATCTATATTTTCCGCTTAGGGATCTTGGATGGAAGTAGAGGATTCCTGTTCGCTGTTTTGTTCGCACAATATCAGTTTAATAAGTACGCAGGCCTTTGGGCGCTAGAACAGACAAAATCGAACTCATAATTTGCATTTACGAACCTAAACAAAAAGCCCGTGACGTCAATGTCACGGGCTTTTTTTATAGAGAATAGCTAACTGATTTTTCGTCTCAAGTTTAAGACAAACGGCCTTTAAAGTCTTCGTAGCTGAATTCGCGAACCAGTTCAAAGTCGCCGTTAGCGCGCAGAATACCGATAGCAGGGTGTTCTACGCCGTTGAAGAAGGTGGTTTTTACCATGGTGTAATGCATCATATCCTCAAACTGTAATCGATCGCCGGTCTTAAGCGGCGCATCGAATGAGTAGGTATCAATGACATCGCCTGCAAGGCACGAATTGCCACCTAGCTTCACATTATATGCTTTTTCATTAGGCATACCCGCGCCCAAAATGGTAGGTCGATAAGGCATTTCCAGTACATCTGGCATGTGTGCAGTGGCAGAAATGTCTAAAATAGCGATATCTCCGTCGTTTTCTACGATATCAACCACCTCGCAAATTAAAGGTCCCGTTTGCCATGCTACCGCAGACCCTGGCTCAAGAATTACGTCTAGATGTGGGTAACGGGCTTTAAAATCTTTTAGTGTTTTTATAAGGTGCTCAACGTCATACCCTTCACGGGTCATCAGGTGCCCACCACCTAGATTTAACCACTTTAATTGGCCAAGCCATTTTCCGAAGCGTTTTTCAATAGCTTCAAGCGTGCGTGCAGTAGCATAGGAGTCACACTCACAAAGGTTGTGACAATGAAAACCTTCAATACCCGATAAGTCTACACCTTCTAGCTCACTAGCGCGTATACCCAGGCGCGAACCTGGCGCAGCTGGGTCGTACAGTGGCGTATCGGCTTCTTGATGCTCTGGATTTATACGAAGGCCTAATGACACATTGGCAAGTGCGTCTTTGTGTGCATGCCACTGGGTCAAACTATTAAAAGACAGGTGATTAACAAGACCCGCCAATTCCTTTGCGTCATTAACCTTGTACGCAGGAGAATATGCGTGAACTTCTTTACCCATCTCTGCAGCAAGTTTCGCTTCCCAAACCGAACTGGCCGTTGCTCCGTGTAAGTACTGTTTGATGATGTCGAAGCAAGACCACATAGAAAAGCCTTTAAGCGCCAAGATAATACGCGCGCCAGATTCGTCTTGAACCCGTTTCATCAGCTCAAGGTTTTTAATTAATTTTGCTTCTTCAAGCACGTAGCAAGGAGAGGGAATATCAGTACGTTGAGTTAAATCGGTCAATGGGATAAAGCTCCAAAAAATAAAACGGCTTTCAACATTTATCAAACGCCTAATGTATTACATTACAGGTCGTAGCTCAAAACTACTCTGTATCCTACATTCCAGTAATCTGATCTAGATTTAAATAGTGGCGTTAATAAAAAAGGGCGCTTGAATTAAGCGCCCTGATGTTTCAATTATTTAGTGAAAGGGCTACCTTCACATTCGAGTACGTGCCATGGCAGACCATGCTCGTTAAGCATATCCATGAATGGGTCTGGATCGAATTGTTCCATGTTCCATACACCTGCTTCTTTCCATGTGCCGTTAAGCATAAGCGCTGCGCCAATCATCGCAGGAACACCTGTGGTGTAAGATACTGCTTGCGCGCCTACCTCTTCGTTACATTTCGCGTGGTCACAGTTGTTATAGATAAAGATAGTTTTTTCTTTGCCGTCTTTAATGCCTGTGATGTAAGTGCCAATGCACGTCATACCGCTATAACCTTCAGCAAGTGAGCCTGGGTTAGGAAGTACTGCTTTCAAGAACTCTAGTGGTACAATCTTCTGGCCTTGGAATTCAACTGGCTCAATGCTAGTCATACCAATACCTTCAAGTACACGCAGGTGGTTAAGGTAAGCATCGCCAAAGGTCATCCAGAAGCGTGCACGCTTAAGGGTAGGGAAGTGCTTAACAATAGACTCTAGCTCTTCGTGGAACATCAGGTAAGATGCGCGAACACCAATGTTTTGATAGTCCAGATCTTCACGTACGCTTAACGGATCGGTTTCTTTCCACTCGCCGTTTTCCCAATAGCGACCGCGTTGGGTAATCTCACGAATGTTGATTTCAGGGTTGAAGTTAGTCGCGAAAGCCTGGCCGTGATCGCCGCCATTACAGTCTACGATATCAAGATAGTGGATTTCGTCGAAGTAATGCTTAGCTGCATATGCTGTGTAAACGTTAGTTACACCTGGATCAAAGCCACTGCCAAGAAGGGCCATAATGCCCGCGTCTTTAAACTTGTCTTGGTAAGCCCACTGCCACGAGTATTCAAACTTCGCTTCGTCTTTAGGCTCGTAATTGGCGGTGTCTAGGTAATCAGTATTAGTTGCAAGACATGCATCCATGATTGGAAGGTCTTGATATGGCAACGCAAGGTTGATTACTAGGTCTGGCTTTACTTCGTTGATAAGTGCTTCCACTTCTTTTGCGTTGTCAGCATCAACAGCGAAAACACCCTTAACGCGATCTGCACCTACTTCTTGCTGTAGCGCTTCACACTTAGATACCGTGCGGCTTGCTAAGTAAATTTCGTCGAAATGTTGCGGTAAACGTGCACATTTTTTCACAGTTACCGACGCAACACCGCCAGCACCAATAATTAAAACGCGAGACATAATAACTAATCCCTAATTTTGCTAATGAATTTTGGGCTGAATGCTAGCAGACCAATGGGATTTGGCAAGCAAAGACAGCCCATGACAGTACAAAAAATTTTAATCGTAACAACGAATGTAAAAGGTATTGCACACCTACTAGCGGCCTACCTTTCCAAGGCCTCATTATTGACCGTTTATGGTCTACGCCGAGATACGTCGTTCAATAGAAGTTTGAGCTGATACGAAAGCAGACACGTTTTTAAAATTACTAACGTGTCTGCAATTCTGCTCGGTTTAAAATATAAAGTCGCTCGAATTTCACCGGGTAACCGTATCAATTGGTGGCGATATGACTACCTTATCATCAACTTTGTAATAAGGGTAAAGAATCAAACGCTCTTCATGATTTGGTGTAGCAGTGGCTATGGCAATGGCGTCGAGGGTTTTACTGTCTTGGGTATTAACCGCCGCAGCATAAACCAATACGCTGTAGCTGTTTGTGTCGGTGGTGGTATCGATAATTCGCCACTGAAGCTGCTCGATAAGCTGTGACTCTCGCTTTTGACCTTGTGTTTCGTCGTTGAAAATACAACCTACTCGGCCGTTTTCATAGATGGCAGCAAAGGGGTAAAACACATCGCATACGGGTAATATAAGCTCACATAAGCTTAGTGACTTCGACACGAGTACGTTTAATGGCGTTGGCAATGTAACTGGACGGTCGATCATAGCGCATCTCCTGTGAGTTAGCGTTGCTGGACACTTGCTAATACCTACGCTTACTACGTCACATTAGTTTAATATTCACCATTGCGATAGCTAAACATTACCATTTCATACTAAAAGATTAAGAGACTAACCTAGGGCCTGTATATGGTCTCCCCCGTTAT
>NZ_CACSIH010000258.1:0-71260 GCF_902705805.1 Alteromonas alvinellae
CAGGGGTTCGAATCCCCTAGGGGACGCCATATCGAAAAAACCAGCCATTCGGCTGGTTTTTTTGTTTCTGGCTTAAAACTTTGTGGAAACTTTGTGGACAGACACTGCAATTAAATCTATAAGCAAATAGATGCAAAGCCGTTTTAAGAAAGCTTCAGTGGACAGACACTCTTCTTTCCCTCTTTAAACCATCTACCTGGACATACACCGATCATTTTCATCGGAATTTGCAATTCTTACAAAGAGGCGTCAACGCCTTCGCGCAAGTACTTTTCAGAGGTTCAATGCGTAAAGAACTCATGTCACAACCCTTTAAGAAACTTATGTGTGATAGATACGTGAGCTTGATGAACTGTTATGATCTCTAAAATACAAAAGAGGTGATATATGCAGAATTATCCAATTGGAACTCCAGGTAAGCCATGGGGCGAAGAAGAAAAAGCCCAATGGAAAGGACGGCAGAATGCGAAAAGAAGTTATCAAGAAGAAGTCCTCAAAAAACTCTTTAAAATTATTCCTGAAGGTTTTGATTTAAAGCAGTACGGCGCACTTCCTTATGACACTGCTCGCTATCCACTATATGCTGTAATTCCAAAGAGTTTTGATGCTAATAAGCCGTCTGCACTTGTTACAGGTGGAGTTCACGGCTATGAAACCAGTGGCGTGCAGGGAGCTCTCCAGTTTATAGAAACAAAACTGTCTCAGTACGCTGAGCAACTAAACATAGTTGTTGTTCCATGTGTAAGTCCTTGGGGGTATGAGACGATAAATCGATGGAACCCGTTGGCGTTAGACCCAAATCGCTCATTTTACAAAGACTCGCCAGCTCCTGAGTCTGCTCAGCTTATGAAATTGGTGTCGGATTTAGCCTTACCTCTAACACTCCATATTGATTTACATGAAACGACGGATACGGACAACAGTGAATTTAGGCCAGCGCTAGCTGCGCGGGATGGCGTTACTCATGACAATTGGAACATTCCTGATGGTTTCTATACGGTTGCTAATACTCCCAGTCCACAAATAGAGTTTCAAAAAGCCGTTATTGAAGCGGTTAAGAAAGTAACGCATATCGCACCAGCCGATGAAAACGGAAAGATTATAGGTGCAGATGTGGTGAGTGAAGGAGTAATTTGCTACGACAAAAAAGCGTTGTATCTTTGCGGAGGTATGACAGATGCCAAATACGTTACAACTACAGAAGTTTATCCAGATAGCGATAATGCGACACCCAAAAACTGTAATGACGCTCAGGTAGCGGCGATTTGCGCTGCTCTCGATTATGTAAAATAGACGCTTGAACGTTTAGACGTCTAGATGTATATTTGAGCCTCTTTTTTAGGAGGCTCTTTGTGTTTACTTATTCTGCGGTTATCTACGACGGCAAAAAACAAAATTTGGTGAGATATGATTGTGGGACAGACACTGAGTTTTCCTCATATCTTGAGTCGCGTTTTGGTTGCCATGTTTGTCTATGGTCAAATAAAGAACTATCTGAAACTACTATGGCGGCTATTGCTGCGTCACGAGCACACAGTAAAAAAGACGGTTTAGATAAAACAGAAGTATTATGAACTTGATTTCCCCATGTGTAGCTTTGTGCAAATTAAGCGAAGACGACATTTGCATTGGGTGTAAACGTACGATTGAAGAAATCATTAATTGGCGGACATACACTGATAATCAAAAGAAGGCCGTATTCACTCGCCTTGAAAATTTAGAAAAGGAAGCCGCTACCCAGTCACAGCCTCGTAAATAGGCTAAGTGCGAACTTCTATCAAGAACTTTCTACATATGGACAGACACACAAGCTTTTCTATTCGTATAGAATTAGAAGCCTGCATCACTCCCACATGAAGTAAAGTGTCTAGAGAAAGTGTCTTGCGGACAGACACTTACTAAATTTAAACAGCTGCAATTTAAAACCACCTTAAATGCACCTTAAGTAGACAGTCACAGAAGTTGAAAAACTAAGTATCAAAGCCTGGCTGATATAAGTGCTTTTTGCTAAACTCCCGCGCCAATTTTATGTTCTATTAATCTGAGACGTTTGCAATGAAAGTAATGCTTGCCCCTATGGAGGGCGTTGTCGACCACTTAATGAGAGATATGCTCACTCGCGTGGGTGGTTTCGATCAGTGCGTTACTGAATTTGTAAGAGTGGTCGATCAAAAGTTACCAAAGAAAACGTTTTATAGACTTTGCCCTGAGCTTAACAATGGAGGCAAAACTCCGGCAGGTGTGCCTGTCCGAGTTCAATTATTAGGACAACATCCACAGTGGCTTGCAGAGAATGCACAAACAGCGATAGAGCTGGGCTCTCCTGGTGTTGACCTAAATTTTGGTTGCCCTGCCAAAACAGTTAACAAAAGTAAGGGCGGGGCGGTGTTGTTGAAAGAAACCCAAACCCTTTATGACATTGTGAAAGCTGTAAGGGATGCTGTTCCTGCAAAAATCCCAGTTTCAGCCAAAATCAGACTAGGTTTTGAAGACAAATCTTTAGCTATCGAGAATGCTATAGCTATTACTGAAGCGGGCGCTTCTGAGCTCGTTGTTCATGCGCGGACCAAAACGGAAGGATATAAACCACCGGCTTATTGGGACTGGATAGCGAAGATAAAACAACACACCGATATTCCACTTGTTGCAAATGGTGAAATTTGGAATGCTGAAGACGCTCAGCGATGTCAGAGCCAATCAGAGTGTACCAACCTTATGATTGGACGAGGTGCATTGGCAATGCCTAATTTGGCGCTGAGTATTAAAGAGGGTATAGCACCTATGCCATGGTCTGAACTGGCTGCTTTGCTGATTCAGTACTCTGGCTACGAAATTTTTGGTGATAAGGGCAAATATTACCCCAACCGAATTAAGCAATGGTGCGGCTATCTGAAAAGACAATACCCTGAAGCTGAAGTTCTGTTCAACGACATAAGGCGCCTAACGAAATCTCAGGACATTGTTGATGTGCTTGCACGCCAAGCCGATATGTAGCCAAGCATTTTTGCAATGGCGTTAGAGGTTCACGACAGATACCTTTGAGCATTTGCAACGTTTGGGCGACATGCCCTTTGGCAGCATCTGGCGAAATTCTCCATCATCTCGGGGCAACCGACAGGCCCAGTAAAAAGTGTTTCAAAATTACTAGTTACTAGCTGCCAGTTCTCATTTGTCATTCCAAGCTTACTTAGCAAGCGGTTGGGAAGCTTTGGGACTTTGCAGGTATCGTTATTACTCTCTGCATTCATCGTATCAGTGATAAGCTGCAAATAATCGGTAAATGCGAAGGGCAACGGCACGGTGTTCTTGTGGTGACTATCGCTAAAGGGCATCAAAAACTTAGGCGTTTTATTCGAGCGTTTGGCATTCAACCGATATTGGATACTAGTATGGTGAGAGTTGCTTAGCGTCGTCGCTATTTTTGCTCGAATGGGATTTAAATCGACGTAAGCCATTACACTGGCCAGTGCTTTCTCATCGAGTATAGCTTGTGACCTAAACCTTCTTTCCCAGAAATAGCCCTTACATTCATCTTCTTTGTTAGCTCTTCGAGCAATATATTCATTGAGCATACGCATAAACCAGCTGATGCTTTGAAGTCGCTCTCGATATAAAACAGATAATGATTTCAATTCAGCAAGTTCTTCTGACGTTACAGAATCAAAGTTTTCTAAATATCGCTGCACTACGGGCGGGCATTTATAAAACATCCTCCACCGAAGCAAGACCTCATCCATCGTCCAGCCTTCAGCTCTGCCTTTTGCTGTATGTAATACCACATGAATGTGATTGTGCATAACAGCGTAGGCGCATAGGTCGATGGCAAAAGCTTGAGAAAGCTTATGGAGCCTGTCTTGAATCCACTTTCTTCTATGCTCATAGTTTATGCCAGTGCGGGCATCGCGACCACAAAGGTAAGATTGCCTCACGCAGCGGGAAATGCAGTGGTAATAAGGTGTAACATCAGTATTTATTTGCTTGTAACGAGGTAGAGGCATATCCGTATCCCATAGTTATTTATTGACATTATGAGATTTACGGCGTCAATTTTAAGTGGTCTTTGGGACAGTTTTAGGGACGGTTACTTCAAATCAGAGCTCATTCATTTCTACCTCATCATGAGTATCAGTCGAAGTTGGATAAATAGAAATGAAAATCGTGGACAGACACTCGAGCTTCACAACGGATAAAATCCATCGTTGCGTCAAATAGACTAAAAGGAAAAAGGACAGATACTCTTATTTAGCGAGTGTCTGTCCCTAACAGTTTTCAATAAGAGAGAATTTAAACGTATACATCAACCCTAGAACCCACACGCCCATCGTTAGAACTTGAGGTCTGCTGTGTGCTCTGGGGCTGAGTCTCGCGACTTTCTTGCACATTACGGGGCTCAACCTGTTGAGTAGGTCGCTGAGGCGATTCTAAGACAGTGGAAACGGGAGACGAATTAACAGAAGAAGCGTCCATAAACAAACCTCGCATTTAACAAATCACTCAATAAGATTAGCACAATTATTGAGCGCCAAGAATTAAACTTCTTAAGTGTCTGTCCATAAAACTAGCGATCAAAGGCTGCGCCTCAGCATTTGGATGAATACCATCGTTTTGCATTAAGTCCTTATTTAGCGCTATTTCTTCAAGGAAAAAGGGGATTTTTTGCACGTCCTGAGCTTCCGCTACTTTATTGAAGTTTTGTGTAAACATTTGCGTATAGCGCTTACCGTAATTAGAAGGAATCTGCATTTCTTGTAGAAACACTACGGCATTACTCTCCTTTGCAACGGTTACCAGAGAGTCTAAATTATCCTTAATCTTACCGATATTGTGCCCTTGAAGGCCGTCATTACCACCCAGTTCAATCAATACATGGGTAGGATTGTGTTGCTCTAATAAACGAGGAAATCGCGCTAAACCACCGTCAGTGGTCTCTCCGCTTACCGCAGCATTTACAATATCAATCGGAATGTTGTCGTCTTGCCACATCTTTTGTAACAAACTGACCCAACCCTCATGTTGCTGTAATCCATAAGCCGCGGATAAACTGTCACCTAAGATAAGTAAAACCGCATTTTCGCTTGTGTCGCTCTGCTCAGCTTGATCTGATAGCGCTTGAAAGGGTATTAAAAGAATAAGTAAAAAAGCGAACAAATAACGAAATTTAACAAACACGAATTGATGACCTCTTATGATAAAAGCTAATGCTGTAACCAAAGTAGTGGATACGAGTGAAGGTTCACTGCAGATCCTTCGTTCTATTTCTTTTGAAGTCAAGTCTGGTGAGTCCGTTGCCATTATTGGCGCGTCAGGCTCGGGTAAGTCAACCCTTTTGGGCTTGTTGGCAGGGCTTGACCAAGTTACAGAAGGGGAAATTTTCTTAGACGGTGAAGCACTTCACAGCATGAATGAAGAAGAGCGCGCGATTTTAAGAGGAAATAAAGTAGGCTTTATTTTTCAGAGCTTTATGTTAGTTCAAAGCTTAACTGCCTTAGAAAATGTGATGCTACCTGCAGAAATTGCAGGGCTTGATAACCCGAAAGCACTAGCTTTGGATATTCTAGAGCAAGTTGGTTTAAAACATCGCGCACATCATTTTCCTAACCAGTTATCGGGGGGCGAGCAACAGCGCGTTGCCATAGCGCGAGCATTTATTACCTCTCCCAAAATACTTTTCGCCGATGAGCCTACCGGCAACCTAGACGCCAAAAACAGTGAAAAAATCGAAACGCTGTTGTTCGAGATGAATAGAGAAAAAGGCACAACTCTCGTACTCGTAACTCATGATAACGAGCTTGCGGAACATTGTGACAGGCAACTCACTATGAATGCTGGCGAATTAGTTGAAACAACTGGCGCGAACACAATGAATAAGAAAGAGGCGGTTTAGATGTCGACGTCTTTTAATTTAGCTTGGCGGCTTTTCAAGCATGAGGCTAGACGTGGTGAACTGACCATCATATTGCTGGCTATTGTGCTATCTGTGGCCGCGGTGTTGTCGCTGTCTCTTTTCAGTGAGCGTTTACAAGGCGCACTAAAGTCTCGGTCTGCGGCTTTCATTGCAGCAGATGCTCAACTTCGCTCAGACGACCCTATAAACGAAGAGTGGTTGGCTAGAGCCCAAGAAGAGGGCCTTGAGACGGCAAAGCAGGTGGCAACACGCTCAATGGTGTTTAAAGGCAACGAGATGTCGCTTGTTGATTTGCGAGCTGTGAATGAAGCTTATCCACTGAAAGGGACAGTCAATATTACTGACCAGCCGTTCGGGGAAAAACGTGCTACCGCAGGGTTACCACAATCTGGCGAAGCATGGGTACAGTCTAGACTTTTTCAAAGTTTAGGGCTTTCTATTGGCGATAGTATCGAAATTGGTGATGGAACTTTTACCGTCACCCATGTGCTGGTAGATATTCCAGATGCTGGTTTTAGCGTGTTTAATACTGACCCTATTGCGCTGATTAACTTAGATGACTTGGAAAAAACTGCGATAACCGGGCCAGGAAGTCGCGCTCGTTATGTGGGCTTTTTTGCCGGTGATGCGGGTGATATAGAAAGTTTCAATACCTGGTTATTGCCCCAATTAAATGACGACTTACACTCGTGGCGGACAGTCGAAGATGACGAGTCAGCGATAGGGCGTTCTGTCGCAAGTGCTGAGCGCTATTTTCTGTTAGCAAGCTTGTTAGCAATTGTACTAGCAGCAGTTTCCATTGCCGTTGCTGCTCAGCGTTATGCTCAACGTCACTTTGACCCTGTGGCAATAATGAAGACCTTGGGGGCAACAAGCAGCACCATTCGGAAAGTCTATTTGTTCCAGATTTTATTCATTACTGGGCTTGGTATATTTATCGGCCTCGTTATTGGTTTTATCGGTCAGCAAGTGGTGGTTTCACTAGTAGCGGATAGGGTGGATGTATCTCTTGATGTGTGGCATTGGCGACCACTTTTAATCGCCGTTGCTACAGGCGCTACGTGTGCATTGCTTTTTTCCTTATATCCGCTTTTGCAGCTTTTTTCAGTTCCCCCGCTTCGCGTATTAAGAAAGGACATATCAGCGAATTTACGTTCCAGAAGCATTCAGTTCGTGGCTTCCGGTGGTGCAATATTCTTACTGATGTGGATGTATAGCCGTGATTTAAAAATTAGCGCAATTCTTTTCGTTTCTGGCGCTGCGCTGGTTCTTGGACTGCTTGGCGCTACATACATCTTGATTGCTGTGGGACGCAAGTTGGGCAGTGGAAGAATGGGGGCGTGGCAGTTGGCATGGGCACGTATTAAGCGACGTGCAATGGACAACAGCGTGCAGCTTATTAGCTTCTCCGTCACCATTATGTTGCTTTTAGTGGTGCTGGTAATGCGTAACGATATGGTTTCGCAATGGCGCTCGCAATTGCCCGAAGGTACACCAAATTACTTCTTAATTAACATTACGCCGGATATTCAACCCGAGTTGGACAGACACTTCGCTGACAACGGGGTAGATATCGAAGAGTTTTATCCTGTCATCCGAGGTCGATTTGTTTCGGTAAATGGAGAAGGGGTAAACACCGAGGTTTCTAAAGAAGATGAGCCGAATCGAGAAGGCCGAAGAGGTTTAGGCAGAGAAGCGAACCTAACTTGGAGTAATACGCTTCAAAAAGAAAACGAGGTTATTGATGGGAACTGGCACGGCGATGAGGATAAACAATACAGCGAAGGATGGTTCCCGGTTTCCGTTGAAGAAGGCGTTGCAGAAAGGTTGAACATTAAGATGGGCGATCGGCTTACTTTCAATGTGGGCAGCGAGATTGTCGAAACGAAAGTAACCAGTATCCGTACGGTGAATTGGCAAACCATGCAGCCCAACTTCTTCTTCGTCATTCACCCCGAGGCGATGGCTGCATTTAGCCCAACTTATATTACTAGTTTTTACCTTCCTACCGAGAGAAAGGCTGAGTTAACCAACCTACTTAAGCCGTTTGCATCAATAACTATGTTCGACGTTGATGCTCGAATTAATCAATTGAGAGAAATTGTTGATCAGGTGTCTGTTGCCGTTGAATTTATTTTGGTGCTGGTATTGTTAGCGGGCAGTCTGGTATTGATTGCTCAAGTACAGGCGAGCATGGATGAACGCAGACAGGAAATAGCCATACTTCGAACGCTCGGTGCAAAGGGGGCGTTGATAAGAAAAAGTGTAATTTTTGAGTTTGTTATTATCGGTGTGGTAGCAGGCTTTATGGCAGCAATGGCCAATGAGTTAAGCCTTTATTTACTCCAAACTTCCGTATTTCAAATGGAAGCAAGCTTACACCCAGAATACTGGGCAATAGCGCCAAGTGTTGGCGCTATCGTTGTAGGCATATTAGGTGCGTTTGGATGCTGGCGTTTGCTTACACTTAATACCAGTCAGATGCTGCGGAATATGGTTTAAGTATTGTTGCGTTAGTTTAAAGTGCACTTTAATACAAAACGAATACAAAACGAATACAAAACGGACAGACACTCGGTTAAGTGCCGTTTAGATTAAGGGCAGTGGACAGTCACTCAATTCAAATGAGTGTCTGTCCACTGTGCATTTCACAGCAAAGTTCACTAATTACAAAAGAATGGTTTTCGCGAAGAGTTTGAGAAGTGCTCTGGTTTGAGAGTGGATAGAAGTTTTTGAGGTCTGTGACTAAGCAGCATGCCTCGCGATAATGTTGTGCAATAAATGTGGACACACACTTGCTCAGCAATTCAAGTGACTGTCCACAAGGCACATAACGAATTTCAGTAATTCAACTATGCGCGATATATTTCTCTTAGCGCCTCGTCGATAGAAGGGAAGTCAAAACTGAAACCGGCGGTAGTGAGCTTTTGAGGAATGACTCTTTGCCCTTCAAGTATCATCGTCGATGATTCGCCCATGGCTACTTTCATAACAAAGCCCGGGACATTGAACAGGCAAGGTCGGTTAAGTGATTTTGCGAGCGCTTTAGAGAACATCTTGTTCGTGACAGGCTCCGGTGCCGTTAAGTTAAATGCACCAGAACATGCACTATTCTCGAGCAAGAACGAGATAGCACGCACCATATCTTGTAAGTGGATCCAGGCCAAATATTGACTACCACTCCCAAGTGTACCTCCGGCTCCCAATTTAAACGGTAGTGCCATTTTCCCTAACGCTCCGCCTTTTTCGGTGAGAACTACACCAGTTCGAAGCGTTACGACACGTGTCTTAGCTTGATCTACACTTTGGGCAATAGTCTCCCATTTAGCGCACAGTTCATGGGTGAACTCGTTATGAGGAGGAGTTTCTTCAGTTACAAGCTTGTCTCCTTGATTGCCGTAGTAACCAATCGCGGAGCCCGATAAGAAAACAGGCGGAGGCGCATCACAACTATTTATTTTTGAGACTAGCTCAGAAGTGATGTCCCAGCGGCTATTGCAAATTATTTTCTTTTGAGTGTCTGTCCAGCGCTTATCGGCGATAGGCTCACCAGCTAAATTAATTACTGCGTCGAAACTTTCAAAATTCTCTATCGAAGAAACGTTCTCTACGATTTTGACGTTATCCCCCAATTTGCTCTTTGCTTTTGTAAAGTCGCGAGAAATCACCGTAAATTCATGTTCTCGAGAATATTGACGAATAAATTCGCTTCCTATCAGCCCTGTTCCACCGGTCAAAAGAATGTTCACAATTAGCTCCTCGAGGTATGACCTTATCCCGTCTTATTGCAAGATAGTGTCAGGGACACGGAATCAGAAAATCTAAGGGCATGTGGCTTATCGACCTCAACCTCAGCGTAGCGCACCGAAGAATGTTCTGCGGCAATGCTTAGCACATCGGCGGTAAGTTTTTCCAGAAGAGAAAAACGGTTGTCTTCTACAAGCTTGATGATTGCCTTTGTAATCGTTTTATAGTTAAGCGCATCACTCATATCGTCGGTGTTCGTCGCTTTTTCAGCGTCGTAATCAATTTTCACGTTAACAACAACGTCCTGCTTGTTTTTTATTTCATCTTCATTGATGCCGATGTATGTGCGTAGTCTTAAGTTTTTAATTTTAATAGTGGCAAGATTAAAGTTCATTGAAGTCTCTTGTTTGTAGTTGTTTATAAGTCGTTGTAAAGTGTTGTCGTTTCAGTCAGGAATGTAGCACAAAATGTCAATGGAACTACGCTCGCCAACAGCAAAAATTCTAATCGTTTTAGCATGTTTAGTAGTGGTAATGGCTGGTATTAAAGCCGCCAGTACGATCATGGTACCGTTTTTTCTCTCTATTTTTATAGCGATCGCGTGTAGCCCAATAATACGTTGGACTTCGAAATTTGGCGTGCCTAAATGGCTCTCTATAACTTTTGTTATACTGCTTATCGTTGTTTTTGGTTTTCTTTTAGCTGGCTTAGTTGGCCAGTCTATGACCGAGTTTCGAGAAAATTTGCCAGAATATAGAAGTAAGCTTGATACAGAGTTTGCCTGGGTTGTGTCCAAATTGGCTGAATTTAATATTCACATCAATAGAGAGTTAATCGCTTCGCACCTTGATCCAGCAACGGCTATGTCTGTAGCAACAAATTTCATTAGCGGAATGGGCGGCGTACTTTCAAACCTTTTCCTTATTCTTCTTACTGTCATTTTCATGCTTTTTGAAGCAGACAGTATTCCCCGCCGGTTACATATTGCCCTTGCCGATCCTGGAATGAAACTAAAGCATATCGACAGATTTATTCGTTCTGTGAACAGTTACTTAGCGATAAAAACTGTGGTCAGTTTAGGGACAGGTTTGATTATTGGTATTTGGCTGTATGTGATGGGAGTAGATCATTTCATGCTTTGGGCTGTGTTGGCGTTTATGCTCAACTTTATTCCTAACATTGGCTCAATTATCGCTGCTGTGCCCGCAGTGTTGATAGCCTTTGTTCAACTTGGGCCTGCCTCAGCAGGTTTTGCAGCGCTTGGCTTTGTGCTTGTTAATACCATCATGGGTAATATGGTGGAACCTCGATTGATGGGTAAGGGCATGGGGCTCTCTACGCTCGTGGTATTCCTTTCGTTAATATTTTGGGGGTGGCTGCTAGGCACCGTTGGAATGTTGCTCTCAGTTCCGTTAACCATGGTGGTAAAAATAGCATTAGAGTCTCGCGAAGAGAGCAAGTGGCTTGCTGTGCTGTTATCGAGTGAAGGTGAGAAGTCTGCGTCGTAACTTAGTGGAAGTAGAAAGTGGACAGACACTTGTTTGTGAAAGTCGATAGTGGACAGACACTCAATCGATTTAAAAAAATCTCTCATTGGTCTCTAGCTAAACAGTCAATTGAGAATGTGTCTGTCTGCCCCAAACTTTTGGGCAAGATTAAGTGTGTGTCCACTTTCCATACGCACCAAATTTTTGTAGGAACTCAAGTGTCTGTCCACTTTCATACTTGAGCAATTGAAAGCTCAAGGATTTAACGGTCATACACAAACTTCGTTGTACTTTTTAAAGCACTATTCGTGATTGGGAAATTGAATAACGATACGAGCACCGCCAAGCGAACTGTCCTCGATGAGCATTCTACCTTCGTAGATTGAAACTAAATCGGCCGCCAACGCCATGCCTATTCCATGGCCTTCTGTATAGGTATCAAGTCGAGTTCCTCGCTCTAACAAAAGCACTTTTTTGTCGTCAGGAATACCAGGGCCGTCGTCTTCTACTTTAATTGTTAGCCAACCAGCACGCTTCGACGCTGATACGATAATTCTATTGGTCGCTGCTTTGCATGCATTGTCTAGAAGGTTGCCACATAGTTCCATGAAGTCGGTCTCGTCTCCTTTAAACTGAGTATCCTCATCCAGTTCAAACTCTATAGTAAGGGCTTTATCTTGGTAGACCTTGTCCATTGCATCGGCAAGCTTGTGCAAAATGGGTAATATATAGATAGCTTGTTGCCAGCCAGATTTTCCAGCACTCGCTCTTTTCAGCTGGCGTTTAATGATTCGGTCAATTTGCTGTAATGCTTCGTTTACCTCAGTAGGTAAATCGCTAGTGCCCGATGCTACTGCCAAAGGCGTCTTCAAACTATGTGCTAAGTCTCCTAAACTGTTTTTATATCTCGCCCTTTGGGCGGCCTCAGTTTGAAGCAAACCATTAATGGATTGTTTTAAGGAATCGAATTCAACGGGATAGCGTGATTCTAACTGGCGTTTATGTCCACTTGAGGCTTGTGAAATTTCGTCAATTAACTTCCTAACAGGAAGAAGTACTAGGCTAATCCCGATAATAATAAAAATTAGGAGCGCTATACAGAGCGTGAAAATCCACTGCCACGTCGTGTCTAAGAATGTATTCCGCTCTGCTTCAAAAAGTGCTTTATTGTTAAATATATAAAAACGAACAGGCTCGAAGTCTCTACTTGAAGCAAATTCCGCAGTAAAGGCGTATACAAAAAACTCGGAATCTTCTTCAAACTTAGGTGTATGAGAATCCAAAAATAACTCGTTACCGACTGCAACGTCTATCTCAGGTGGTGCAAAGGTATATTCAAGAGCTGAGGCTGACTGCCAAATTACTTCGTCTCGAAACACAATCATGCCAAGATAACCTGATCCCGGAAGGTTTAACTGCTCTTCGTATAAAATTTCAGGCATATAGGGCAGGTCGCCATCTAACTCGAAAGCCGATAACAGACCTAAGTTCATCAACCTAAGCTCACTCATCTTGGCTTGCGTAAGGCTATCAGTATATGCCTCGTCTAAAATGACAACAGTAAAGGGCGCAAATAACGCTAGAAGAACAATCGCTAGAAAGATACTCCGAAGACGTAGCGACAATTGCCTCATAAACTTCTATTTACCCTATAGCCTCTACCTCGAAGAGTTTCGATTGGCTTTAACTCACCGGTCGGGTCCAGCTTTTTCCGCAGTCTTCCCACGAAAACCTCAATAACATTACTATCTAAATCAAAATCTTGGTCATAAATGTGCTCGGTTAGCTCTGTTTTTGAGATGACCTTTTGCGGGTTAAGCATAAGGTACTCCATGACTTTGTATTCGTAAGCTGTTAGATCCAGAGCTTGACCGTTTAACGATAGTTCTTCACTAACGGTATCCAGCGAGATAGGGCCGAACTGAATGGTTGGGTTCGCTTGTCCTGAAGCTCGTCGAATTAGTGCTTTTGTTCGAGCAAGTAACTCTTCGTTATGAAAGGGTTTGGTAAGGTAGTCATCGGCTCCGGCATCAAGGCCTTCTACTTTCTCTTGCCACCTATCTCTGGCAGTTAAAATGAGTATAGGGCAGGAAATATCAGCTTGACGGGCTTTTCGTATAACCTCAAATCCGTCTAGCTTTGGCATGCCGATGTCGACGATAGCCAAGTCATAGCTATATTCTCTAATGAGAAAAAGCGCGTGCTCACCATTATCTGCGAGGTCTACGCTATAGCCATTTTGCTGAAGGAACGCATCAAGTTGGGTTAATAATCTGCTATCGTCTTCGGCTACGAGGATACGCATGTTAATCCTTATCTTTATTTGTTTTTACCTTGCCTGAGCGTTTGTCTACGTCTACTGATACTACTCGCCCTGACTTTTTAAGTACTTTTACCCGGTAGTTTTTTGAGGTCTGTTCAACTTTTAAGACGCGTCCATTTACAGCAACGCGAGCACGATCAGCAGCTTCGCTTTTTGATATATCGCCGCCAGAGTCTTGAAACGCCAAAGCTGGCGCTGTGTTAGACAAAGCTAACACTAAACAAACTACTGCAACACGAAGCGATAATTTCATACAACCTCACAATTATTATCCCACTCAGGCCAAACTACAGATAAGTATAACTTGGTTAACTGAACCCATTCTGAACTAGGTTTAGTCTACCTTGCGGAGCAAAAGCTGTATATAAGCCTTAAGTAAATGGCATTTACGAAAGAGCAAATATTGTGGACAGACACTTAGTTGCTAAGAGGCCGGAAGTCAAAATGAGAGTGTCTGTCCACAAGTCTATTTCTAAGCTTCAAAGTGACGCATATATTTAAGTGCTCTAGTTAGTAAGTCATATTGAGTAATCTTTACTCCTACTTTGAAAAAGTGTCTGTCCACTTTGTTGATTGTTATTAAGGGGGACCAATGTTTATTGTGCAAACGAGTGACTGTCCACGGTTTTTGTAAATTAGTTCTCAACGCTCATATGGATGTATGAGTGTGTGTCCAAAGCTGTACCTAACTAGTGTGTAGTGAAGAGCTTACGTTTCTCAATAACTCTTTTGGCAGCTGTGCGGGATGATATTGACTTTTTTGGCATGCCACGTGCGAGGCATAAGCTTCAGATGAATCAATAAAATGAAAATAAGGTGTTTTGTTCAACTGTTCCATTCAATAGTAACGTCGGACAGACACTTATTTTCAACAAGGAGGAGCTATGTCTAGCGATATTAAGAAAACAATGTGGAAAGCAATGTCAGATAGTCCAAAAGTAATGGTAAGTCTGGTAGGCGAGGATATGCATGCCGAGCCTATGTACGCCCAACTTGATAAAGACGCTGATAGCGAGTTTTGGTTTTACACTAGTCGAGACAACCGCATTGCTAAAGGTGGAAAAGCCATGGTTCATTTTGCATCTAAAGGTCATGATGTATTTGCTTGTATCCGAGGCAACCTCACTGTTGAATCACGTAAAGAGGTGATTGATAAATACTGGTCTAATCCAGTAGAAGCCTGGTTCGAGAAAGGTAAAGATGATCCTTCTTTATTAATGCTTCGCTTTGAACTTATAGATGCAGAAGTGTGGGATGCAGATCCTTCGCTAAAAGGCATGTTTAAAATGCTCACTGGTAAAACGGTAAAGCCAGAAGAGATGGGTGAACACGAGAAGGTCGAACTTTAAACGCAGCATTTTGGGACAATTTTATGGCGAAGCTTGGAGGCGTTAGGAGACTTACTCAGAGGAGCGAGTGTCTGTCCACAAGGGATTGCACAATCAACGCACACAATGAGCTTCGATATGTCGGTTAGTGAACGAGTGTCTGTCCACAATCAACGCAAGTTCACTTCATCACAGTCAATCAAACAAAAAAGCCCCTAAAAACCAGAGTAATCTGGCTTTCAGGGGCTTTCGCTTAAGTAAATATGTATTGCTAACTAATATTAGAAGTTAGCTTAAAAAGTTAAGGCAAAACCTTTTTGTAAGGTTTAACTACAACACTTTCATAAACACCAGCTTCGATGTACGGGTCGGCTTCTGCCCATGCTTGAGCAGCTTCTAGTGAATCAAACTCTGCTACTACTAGCGAACCAGTAAATCCGGCTGGACCAGGATCTGGGCTATCTACAGCAGGGAAGGGGCCTGCCATAACTAAACGGCCCGCATCTTTTAATGCATTCAAACGTTCAAGGTGAGCAGGTCGCGCCGCTAGGCGTTTTTCTAGACTGTCCGCCACATCGGTTGCACAAATCATATATAGCATACGTTTATCCTTTTGCCGTAGCTGCTTTCATGTTTTCAACAAAGCTGCCGAGCTCGCTTAGCATTTTGTGACTGTCCGATAAATTGGCTGCGATAATATTCACTGTCGCCGAGCCTGAAATTGCGCCAGCGGCACCTGCGTCAATAGCAGATTTAACCTGTTCCGGTGTAGAAATACCAAAGCCTAACAATGCTGGCGCTGCTTTGTGTTTGTTCAAGCGCTCAATAAGCTCTGAAGCAGGCACGTTTGCGGCAGTTTCTGCGCCAGTAACGCCCGCACGACCCAGCAAATACGTGTAACCTTTCGAGTATTCCCCGATTTTTTCCATGGTTTCATCAGTAGCATTAGGTGGTGCAATCAGAATTTGTGAAATGCCAGTGGCTTCGGCTGCTTTTTGGAAAGGTGCTGCTTCGCGAATAGGAACGTCTGCAACCAAAATTGAATCAACGCCCGCGTCTTGCGCTTTGGCGTAAAAGTTTTCGATGCCTTGTGCCATTACTAAGTTGCTGTAAAGTAATAAGCCGATAGGCACATTAGGATATTTTGCGCGAACACGTGAAATAACGCCCAAGCAATCTGCTACCGTCACCTTATTACTTAATGCGCGAATGGCTGAAGCTTGGATTGTGGGGCCGTCGGCGATGGGGTCAGAGTAAGGTATACCTAACTCAAGTGCGTCAGCACCGCTTTCTACTAGCTGGCAAATAATGGCTTCAGATTGCGCTAAATCGGGGTCACCTACCATTACGAAAGGTACGAAAGCGCCTTGGTTCTTTTCATCAAGGCCGGCAAACATCTGTGCATATCTATCCATTATAAATCGTCCCCTAAAATGTTGATAACGTGCGCTAAATCTTTGTCGCCACGACCTGATAAGTTAACTACGATGATGGTTTCTTCTTCCGCTTCATCTGCCATATTAAGCGCGTGCGCTAAGGCATGCGACGATTCAAGGGCAGGAATAATACCTTCTTTTCTTGCAAGCAATTGGAATGCGTTCAGCGCTTCTTCGTCGGTGGCGGCGACGTATTCCGCTCGGCCAATGTCGTGAAGATAAGCATGCTGAGGGCCAACAGCAGGGTAGTCGAGACCAGCAGATACTGAGTAGCTCTCTTCGATCTGGCCTTCTTGGTCTTGCATGATGAAGGTGTAAGCGCCGTGAAGAATACCTTTTGTACCCGTCACGATAGTAGCGCCGTGCTCTTTGGTGTGCACACCTTTACCCGCAGGCTCAACGCCCACTAAGCGTACAGATGGCTCATCAATAAAGTCTGCAAACATACCGATAGCATTTGAGCCCCCGCCCACACATGCTACTACGGCGTCAGGTAAGCGACCTTCTTTTTCCATAATTTGTGCACGAGTTTCTTCACCAATCATACGGTGATATTCACGAACAATAGTCGGGAACGGGTGTGGGCCCGCGGCTGTGCCTAACAAATAGTGCGCTTTATCATAGTTTGCCGACCAGTCGCGCATGGCTTCGTTTACGGCATCTTTAAGCGTACCAGAACCGGCATTCACAGGAATAACTTCTGCGCCCATCAGCTTCATACGGAACACGTTTGGCGCTTGACGTTCAACGTCTTTCGCACCCATATAAATACGCGCTTTAAGCCCCAACAACGCACATGCTAACGCGGTTGCAACACCGTGCTGACCTGCGCCTGTTTCGGCGATCACTTCTTTTTTACCCATTCGCTTAGTCAGCAGCGCTTGGCCTAACACCTGGTTAGTTTTGTGTGCACCACCGTGTAGTAGGTCTTCACGCTTTAGGTATAATTTTACCTTTGGGTTACTTACCAGATTGCGAGTTAACGTCATTGATGTGGGGCGACCGGCATAGTCTTTTAACAGAGATAAAAACTCTTCGTTAAATGTCGGGTCGTCCTTGGCATCCAAAAATGCTTTTTCCAGTTGGTCTAGTGCTGGAATAAGTAGCTCGGGCACGTACATGCCACCAAATTCACCAAATTTTGTATCTAACTGGTTCATTACGTTGTCCTGTATTTAAATTAGTAACGGCGGCAAATGGCAAAAAGCGCGTCGAGTTTTTCTTCGCTTTTCACGCCGGGTGCGGTTTCTACGCCTGAATTCACATCAATAGCACCACAGCCGGTTGCAATAGCTTCTGCAACATTCTGGGCGTTAATACCGCCAGCAAGCACTAACTTATGCTTCGCTTCGATATCGTTTAATAGCTGCCAATTGAACGCTTCGCCTGTACCGCCTTTGGCATCACCCACTTGGCAATCTAGAAGAACACGGCTTACTAGGCTATTGTTTAAGTGTCTGTCCACTGCGTCTGGTAGTGCGCCAGAAGAGGTTGCTTTAACACCTTCGACTTTCCAAATTTCACAACCTTCTGGAAGCTTGGCAGCAAGCGCTGAAATGTAGGTGTCATCTTCGCTGCCGTGAAGCTGCACGGCAAAAAGGTTGAGCGAGGCGGCGAGTGATGCCACTTCATCAATGTCGTGATTAACGAACACACCAACAAAAGCAACGTCAACGCTTTGTGTTATGGTCAAAGCCTGTGCTTCGCTCACACAGCGTGGCGATTTTTCAGCGAAGATAAGCCCGCCAAAGCTTGCGCCTTTATCGAATGCTATTTGTGCTTGTTGGGGGCTGGTAAGCCCACACACTTTAACTGCACCATTCACTAACGTTTTTACTGCGCGCGGCAGGTCAGCCTCGGCCATTAACGCACTGCCCACCAAAAAGCCTTGGGATACAGGCGCTAAACGAAGTACGTCTTGGTGTGTGTATATGCCCGACTCTGAAATAACCACGTAGTCGTGCGTGGCTTTTTCAAGCATGGGCACAAGGCGTTCTGTGGTCGCTAAATCGGTAGAAAGGTCGCGTAAGTTGCGATTGTTGATACCAATGATGTTGGCTTCAAGAGCAATAGCGCGCTCCATTTCTTCTTCATTACTTACTTCGGTAAGAATGTCTAACGACAGAGCATTGGCAACGCTTGCCAACTCGCGATATTCGTCATCATTTAGCACACTAAGCATTAAAAGCACGGCATCAGCATTATAGTGACGGGCTAAATACACTTGATAGGTATCAACGAAGAAATCTTTGTTAAGCACAGGCTGAGCAACACGCTCAGTAACATAAGCTAAGTACTCAAATTTACCTTGGAAGTACTTCTCGTCTGTCAGCACAGAAATACCGGCAGCATAAGGCGTGTAAGCTGCTAAGATCTCGTCTAAATCGAAATGCTCTCGAATAAGGCCTTTTGAAGGCGATGCTTTTTTGCATTCGAAGATAAAGCCTGCGTTTGGCTCACTAAGTGCCGCAAATAAACTCTTTTTGGAAGAAACTAGATTCGCCTTGAAGCTTTCTAGCGGCAGTGCTTCTTTGCGTGCGGCCACTTCTTCTCGTTTGTCTGCAACAATTTTCTCAAGCACATTAGCCATTCGTGCTTACCTCCTGAGTAATTTTGGCAACCTTCGTTAATAACTGCATGGGTAACCCTTCCGCCATAGCGTTCATCGCCATTTCAGCCCCTTCTTTGAAGGTTGAGGCTTTGCCGGTTACTTTCAGCAGTGCCCCGCAGTTCATGGCGATAGCGGCACGGTGCGCCTCTTTACCTTCGCCGTTTAGCGCTGCTTCAACAAATTGTCTGTTTTCTTCAGGTTCACCGCCTTCAATCGCGGAAAGAGGATAATGAGGTAAACCGAAGTCTTTAGCGGTAACGGTAAGCTTGCGAATATCGCCGTGCTCAAGGTCGTAAATCATTGATTCGCCGTGAAGCGCCAGTTCATCCAAGCCATCGCCATGCACTATCATTGCGCGGTGTTGGCCAAGCAGCATAAGGGTTTTTGCGTAAGGTTCAAGCAGTTCAGGCGAGTATACGCCGAAAACGCCGTGAGTTGGACCCGCCGGGTTTGCCAGCGGCCCCAGTATATTAAATAAGGTTCTGGTCTTCATCGCAGCGCGCACGGGGGCTGCGTGGCGCATACCGGCGTGATAAACCGGTGCAAAAAGAAATGTGAAATTTGCTTCATCTAAGCACTTGCGGGATGTTTCTGGGCTAATTTCTAAATTAAGACCAAACTGGCGAAACAAATCAGCAGAGCCAGACTTACTCGATACACTGCGATTACCGTGTTTCGCCACCTTCACGCCACAAGATGCGGCAACTACACCGGCTGCACTGGAAATATTAATGGTGTTGTGGCCATCACCGCCTGTGCCAACGATATCTGCAAACTCATAAGACGGTGTGGGAAAGGGCAGTGCATTGGCAACCATGGCACTCGCTGCACCCGCAATTTCGCTAGGAGATTCTTTTTTCATTTTCAGCGCAGTCAGCACTGAAGCAATCATCACTTCGCTTTGCTCACCGTGCATGATGCTGTTAAACAAGCTGTATGCTTCGGTTTGCGACAGTGATTCTCGCAACATAATTTGTTCTAGTAGAGGGCCTGCGTTAAGCATGGTTCGCTCCCTGTAACGTTAAATAGTCAATACTTTGCTTTAACAGCAAACTGCCGTGGGCTGTTAAAATAGATTCTGGGTGAAATTGGAAACCCAACATGCGATCTTCGCTGTTGTAAACTGCCATTACGGCCTCACTGCCGTCATCGTTTATTGTAGATGCGCAAACAGTAAGGTTTTCAGGCAATGAATGTGCCACTAAAGAGTGGTAGCGTGCTACATGTAAGGGCTGCTGTAAGCCTTTGAACATGGCGTCTTCAGAATGGGTAATAGCAGAAGACTTGCCGTGCATAACTTGGCTGGCGCGACCTACGGTGCCGCCGTAATGCTCAACAATAGCTTGATGGCCTAAACAAATACCAATTACGGGGAACACACCGTGTACTTTTTTAAGTAGCTCAGGCATACAGCCGGCTTCACTTGGTGCGCCTGGACCTGGTGACAACATAAGAAGCACTGGGCCTTTCGTTGCTTGTTCCTGCATTCTTTCAAACAGAGCATTTGCTGAAACCGTGTTGCGATAGACCTTAATGTCTAGGTTTAAGGTGCGCAGTTCGTCCACAAGGTTGTAGGTAAATGAGTCTACATTGTCGAGCAAAAATAGGGTGGTCACTTGCTGATTCATGCGTCGCCTCCTTCATTTAATGCAACGTTGATACTTTCAGCTTCTTCTTGTAGCGCTGCTTTTACTGCACCAATTACCGCTTGTGCCTTAGCGCGGGTTTCATCAGCTTCAGCTTGTGGAACCGAGTCATATACTACACCTGCACCCGCTTGAATATAAGCCGTGCCGTTTTTCACAAACGCTGAGCGAATGACTATACAAGTGTCCATGTCGCCTTGACCATTCAAGTAGCCAACCGCGCCGCCATAACTGCCGCGGCGTTTTTTCTCTACTTCGCGAATTAACGTCGCAGCGCTTACTTTTGGTGCGCCAACCAGGGTGCCCATGTTCATGCAGGCTTGATAAGCGTGCAGTGGATCTAAGTCGTCACGTAGCTGGCCAACCACGCGCGACACCAAGTGCATCACGTGTGAGTAACGGTCAACTTTTAGCAAGTCTTTCACATAGCGCGTCCCTGGGCGACTCACCTTTGCCACATCGTTTCGGGCAAGGTCAACCAGCATAATGTGCTCAGACTTTTCTTTGGTGTCTTCGCGAAGGTTAAGCTCAATACGGCTGTCTAAATCTCTGTCGATACTGCCATCAGGGCGCTTGCCGCGTGGACGGGTACCGGCGATAGGGTAGATTTCTACCTGATTACTTTCTCTTTCGTATTTAAGCGCTGATTCAGGAGAGGCACCAAATATGCTGAAAGCGGCATCTTGCATGTAAAACATGTAAGGGCTTGGGTTTGATTCTTTAAGTTTAGCGTATGCAAGTAGTGGCGACGGGCAGGGGAGAGAGAATGTGCGCGAGGGCACAACCTGAAAAATGTCGCCGGCTAAAATGTGCTGTTTTAAGTCCAACACATGGTTGCAAAACTGTTCATCACTTAAATCAACACTCACTTCAACGCTTGGGTCAAAAGAAGAAAGTGACTGTCCGCTTTGTGCTTCACTTTCTACATCAGTAATTCTTACTGTCTTTGCACCCACTAGTACGGGCTCAGCGGGCATATCGTGTAGCTGCTGATGAATGGCTTCTAAGCGCTGCGCAATGGCAAAGTATTGCTGGGCAACGTCTTGTCCGCTAAAAACACTGCCAATTAAATGGGTCTCGCGGGTTTGGTGGTCAACGGTAATTAAAGTTTCTGCCAGGTAAAACACAAAGTCGGGACAGTCATTTTCACCTTCTGCAACGTCAGGTAATTTTTCAAAGCCTGCTAGCATGTCGTAGGCAAATACACCGCCTAAGAAAACCGCGTGGGGATGTTGGCGGATTGGCGTAATCTTATTGATAACAATGCGAAGCGCGTCCATTACGCTTGCTGCCTTTAAGCGGCTGTCTTCGTCAAGCTCGCCGTCGGCTTCATCACATACCATCGTAATTGAAGTGTCTGTCCTTTCTTTGATGTGTAGGCCGTCAGGGGCGTGGTCAACAAATAAAGGTAACACTGAAGCGCCGTTGCCTGTCAGTGCTTTCACTTCAACGCGGTTGCCCCGGCATTCCATGCGCAGTGCTGCGTCAACCATTAACAAGCTTTGTAAATCGTCTTTAGAATCAATTTCTGCCGACTCTAAAAGCAATGCGTTATTTTTATTGTCACAAAGGTGGGTAAATGCGGCAAGTGGATCATCGACATAGTGTCCCACCTGCTCAATTGTCTCTACCTTACCTGGAGAAATCCCCAGTTCCGCTAAACTCATTTTTGCTACTCTCCAACTGCAAAAAGACAAAAAAAAGGCCCGTATAAACGGGCCTTTATGTGTATTCATTCACGCACTACAGTGCACACCGCCCGTTAAGTTAGGGAGTGCCACCACCAAGCTGCAACTGTCATTGCTGTTGAAACATTGTATGAATGCATGAATTACTCGTTGTTTTTCCAAACTTCAATAGGATTTGAAGCGGTTAGTACGTATACTTTATGTGTATAGAAGAAAACAAATTGCCCTTTGTGTCAACCTAAAATTTGCATAAGACATTGAAAATAGATCTACACAGTCATACAAAATTCTCTGATGGCCACCTAACGCCAGAAGAGTTAATCCTTCGTGCGCACACCATGCAGGTGGATGCGCTTGCCGTTACCGACCACGATACGGTAGCCGGTTTGGAAGAAGCACATGCTACCCAATCGAAGCAAAAACGTGCATTAACCATTATTGATGGTGTTGAAATTTCCACCACTTGGCACAGTTTCGATATCCATGTAGTTGGATTAAATGTGGACAGACACTGCCCAACGTTTCTTGAGCGGCTGCAAGGCCAGTCTCAAACCCGAGAAGCCCGAGCTGAAAAAATTGCTGATAAGCTCGAAAAGTGTGGGTTTGAAGGTGTTCTAACGCGAGCAAAAGCGCTAGCGGGCGTTGGCCAGGTGACACGGGCGCACTTTGCGCGCGTATTAGTAAACAACTACGGTGTGCCAAGTATGGACGCCGCGTTTAAAAAGTATCTTGGCAAAGGCAAACGAGCTGCAGTTAAAGCAGAGTGGCCAAGTATTGAAACGGCTATCGAGTGGATCCACGATGCAGGTGGACAAGCTGTACTGGCTCATCCCGCTCATTATGATATGACAGCGAAGTGGCTACGGCGCTTAGTGGCCTTGTTCGAACAAGCTGGTGGTGACGCCATTGAAACCGCATTTCCAGGTATTAATAAAACCAAACAAGAGCTTATTAATGAGCTTGCACAAACCCATCAGTTGTTAGCATCGGCGGGCTCTGATTTTCACTTTCCGTCTCGTTGGACTGAGCTGGGTAAGAACCTCGGCATTAGCAGTAAGCTCACACCCGTATGGCATAATTGGAAACAATTTGAAGGGCAGATGGCCGAGAGCTAAGGCAATCTAATTTGCAACGCTCTCGGTATAAATGGGCAAGGTAAGGCAAATGGTTCACGTACGGTTGATGAGCGCTATAGCTACTTAAAATGCCGAGAGTTGGTTGGTAAAAAGCTCAAAAGCTAATTTAACCAACGAGTTTAACCAACGAGCTTAACCAGCAAGCTTTACGAGTGGACAGACACTTACCTCGTTGGCAAAGTAGTATCGTTCTGCGCGTTTAAGAAAAGGAAGTAATTATGAGTCAATTTTTCTATGTGCACCCCGACAACCCGCAAAAGCGCCTAATTAGTCAGGCTTGTGAGTTAATTCGAGAGGGAGCAGTGGTGGTGTATCCGACAGACTCAGGCTACGCCATAGGTTGCCAAATGGAAGACAAAAAGGCGCTTGAGCAGTTGTGTCGTATTCGTCAAATCGATAAAGATCACAACTTTACCTTAATGTGTCGAGACATGTCTGAGCTATCAATTTACGCAAAGGTAGACAACACGGCGTTCAGGCAAATTAAGAACAACACACCAGGGCGTTACACCTTCGTGTTGAAAGCGACCCGCGAAGTACCAAAGCGTTTGCAAAACCCTAAACGTAAAACCATTGGAATTCGCGTGCCCGATAACGCCATTGCACTTGCATTATTGGAGGAGCTGGGCGAGCCATTGATGTCTACGTCCTTGATTTTGCCAGGCAATACCATGGCTGAATCAGACCCAGATGTCATTCGCGACAACTTAGAAAAGCAAGTAGGGCTTATTATTCACGGTGGTTACATTGGTGAGCAGCCCACTACCGTGGTTGATTTGTCGGAAGACACGCCGGTAATTGTGCGACATGGCACGGGCGATCCGTCTCCCTTCGAGTAACTTTCGTTTTACTGTTTTTTTGAACAGATTGTTGTAGATAGCCTATTTTAACTAGTTTCTTTTGCTTGTTGCAGGTGAAAGTTATAGTAGGAAACCGTAAGCTATGTTGCGAGGGCCTGTAGCGCTTCGGTTTGCAGCGAAGCGCTGCAAGTTCTCGCGTGAACGCGTAAATAATAATATCAATAATCGCCGCTTTGTTAGCGCGTAAAAACGGTTGTGGAACTGTGTCAGAGCTTGTTGAAGACAATAATAACGATAATGACGCCTCTGTTGAGAAGGGGCTTTCGACACCTGTTCAGCAGCCGTTGCCACTTGCGTTTATTAATGGCGAAGCGCTAATTGAAAAGCCTGAAGATCTCTTCATTCCCCCCGATGCCCTAGAGGTCATATTAGAAACCTTCGAAGGGCCGCTCGACTTACTACTTTATCTGATTAGAAAACAAAAGTTTGATATCACCACACTGCCCATCGCCGATGTTACCAAGCAGTATATGGAATATGTGGATGCCATGATGTCGCTAAAATTAGAGCTGGCGGCAGAGTATTTGCTGATGGCAGCCATATTGGCAGAAATTAAGTCCAGGCTTCTACTACCCAAACGCAGTGACGATTCTGACGAAGAAGAAGATCCTCGAGCAGAGCTTATTCGCCGATTAAAAGAATACGAGCTAGTAAAGCAAGCGGCAGAAGATTTAGATGTTCAGCCTAGACTTGAACGGGATATTTTCACCACTCACGTTGAGCTAAGTGAGAATGTGGCGCCAATTCGCATTGAGCCCGATGTGTCTTTAGCTGAAATTGTATTGGCGTTCAGTGCGGCCATGAAGCGCGCTGAAGCGTTTGAACACCATACCATTGCACGGGAAGCACTGAGCACGCGAGAGCGCATGTCTCTCATCTTGTCGTTACTCACAACAACAGAATATACGCCACTTGAACGCCTATTTACGGTTGAAGAAGGTAAAGCTGGCGTAGTGGTTTGCTTCTTAGCAATTTTAGAATTAGTAAAAGAACAGCTAATTTTATGCATTCAGGCAGGTCCTTATGCAAAAATTCATGTAAAATTAGGTGCCCATGAAGAAAATTAACACGGCGCAGCTTAAACAATTGGTAGAGGCAGCAATATTTGTCGCTGACAAACCTATTTCAAAGCAGCATTTAAAAGAAACGGTACTCAATGAGTTTACCGTCGCTGATAGAACCTTGAGTAAGGTGATTAACGAGCTAAAGTTAGACTATCAGCCAAGAGGCATTCAACTGGTGGAAGTAGCAAGTGGCTATCGCTTTCAGTCGTTAGATGCATTAAGCCCGTGGTTAAGCAAATTGTGGCAGGAAAATGCGCCAAAGTATTCTAGAGCAATGCTCGAAACCTTGGCACTCATTGCCTATCGTCAACCTATAACCCGCGGAGAAATAGAGCAGGTCAGGGGCGTGGCGGTAAGCAGTAATATTATAAAGACACTCACAGAACGAGACTGGGTAAAGGTAGTAGGTCACAAAGAAGTGCCTGGGCGACCAGCGCTTTATGCAACTACCAAAGGCTTCTTAGACTATTTTTCGATGACGTCGTTGAGCGATTTGCCCAATGCTGATGCTTTCGAAAACATGGCTGAAAGCGTTGCGTCAGACTCGCCGCTTAAGGTGTTAAATGAGGCACCGTCTGAATAGACCGTGCGACCGTAAACAAGCAATTAAAGAGTGAAAACCCATGACTGAAAAGTTGCAAAAAGTACTGGCTAACCAAGGGCTAGGCTCGCGACGAGAAATGGAACGTTGGATTGAAGAAGGCCGAGTATCGGTCGATGGCACCAAAGCAACATTAGGAGATAGAGTCGATCACACTGCACAAATCCGTGTTGATGGTCATTTGCTATCTCGTCAAACAGAACAGCCAATTTGCCGAGTGTTGATGTACAACAAACCCGAAGGTGAATTGTGTAGCCGTCACGACCCTGAAGGTCGCGATACGGTATTTGACCGTCTACCCGCTATTCGATTAGGGCGCTGGATCACCGTTGGTCGTCTAGACATGAACACCAGTGGCCTGCTGTTATTCACCAACGATGGTGAACTAGCCAACCGCCTAATGCACCCAAAATGTGAAGTAGAACGCGAGTACGCAGTGCGTGTATTCGGTGAGGTAACGGGCAAAACGCTACATACCCTTCAAAAAGGTGTAGAGCTGGAAGACGGCGAAGCAAAGTTCCTGACAATTTCAGGGGCGCCTACGCCGCAGCATGCTGAAGATGAAAGCATGAACCGTTGGTACAACGTAACGTTGAAAGAAGGACGTAATCGCGAAGTGCGTCGTCTTTGGGAGTCGCAAGGCGTGCAGGTTAGCCGCCTGATCCGTGTTAAGTATGGCCCAATTGAACTGCAAAAGCGTCTACCGCAAGGTGCGTGGGTAGAACTGGGATTAGAAGACGTGAACGCGCTTCGTAGCCATGTTCAATTGCCGGATGAAACGCAAACTATGGTTAATGTACGCCAGGGTAAACTTGACCACGCGCGATTAAGCCGCATGCGTCGCTCGGTTAAAAAGCATAAAGTGCGTAAGCAACAAAGCTTGAATAAACGAGCTGGGCGTCCCGCCAAACGTAAGTAATGTCTTATTTATCCATCACGTGTAAGTGATTACTCAAAGCCGCAAGCGTTCGCTAGCGGCTTTTTTATTTTAGCGACGTGTATTCTTCAACTTAGTCACTAAGTTAGTCACCCATTTAATTCTGATTTCAGTCTCGATGATTACGATCTTCTTTCTAAGCGATGGCGTAGCAAAGTGTGAAGCTGCTACGTCAAGTAGGGTAAGACCAACACGGAAAAGGAGAGAGTAATGAAAGATATGCCTCAGTTAGGAATGGGAACGTTTCGATTGAAAGGTGAGGAGGCCCGTGAGTCAGTCAGTAAAGCGCTAGAGGTTGGTTTCAGACACATTGACACCGCACAATTTTATGACAACGAAGCACAAGTTGGCGATGCCATAAAACCAGCGGGCTTGATAGAAGCGAACTATTTGTCACCACCAAGGTGTGGCACGAGTCATTGGGCGATGCTCATTTTATTCCAAGTGTTCACGAAAGCTTAGAAAAGCTGAAGCTAGACTATGTTGATTTGCTTCTTATCCATTGGCCATATCCTGGCAATGATATTTCACTCGAAAGTTACTTAGGCAATCTTGCAAAGGCGAAAGAGCAAGGGCTTACTCGTCATATTGGGGTGTCTAATTTCACTATTGATTTGTTAGATAAAGCCGAAAAGGTTCTTGGTAAAGACGAGATTTACACCAACCAAATTGAAATCCATCCTTTCATGCAAAATAAGAAAGTTGTTGAAGCGTGTAAGGAAAAAGGCATAAAAGCGACTGCATATATGCCATTTGCTGTAGGAAAAGTAATGAAGGACGAAACGTTATTGCGAATAGCGCAAAACCACGATGCGACGCCAGCGCAAGTTGTTCTGGCGTGGATGGAGAAGCGTCACATTTACGCAATCCCTTCATCAACCAGTAAAGTACACTTGGCAGAGAATTTAGCTTACGGTGGTGTACATTTAACTGATTCAGAGCTCGCGCTTATTGATGATCTTGATAACGGCGACCGAATTGTAAACCCAGATTTTGCTCCAGACTGGGATTAACACTTTATTGGACACGCTTGTATTTAGACTTCTAACAGGGATAGCGTTTAATTTTACCTAGCTCTGTGTACTAGGCTAAAGTCAGGGGCCGCCTTTGAGGTACTAATGGCGGCCCTTGAAGAGTCATTGAATTACCGGTTCAGATTAAATCGATAGATGTGACTTGGTATGGACTCGTGTAAAGGTGTTTTTAAGGCATGTGATACCGAAAACATCATATGCTCTATTCGGCTTGCTCTATTTCTTTGATGACTTTGGCAGGGTTACCACCTATGACCACATTGTCGCCAAAAGACTTAGTTACCACCGCGCCAGAGGCCACAACCACATTGTCTCCCAACGTTACACCAGGATTTATCACCGCCATGCCACCAATCCAGCAGTTGTCGCCAATAGTTATAGGCTTGGCAAACTCGATGCCAGTTGCCCTTTGTACCGGATCTAACGGGTGCGTAGCGGTGTACAAACCGACTTGAGGCGCAATCATGCAGTTATCACCTATCGTGACCTTCGCTGCATCTAAAATCACACAATTGAAGTTAGCAAAAAAGTTCTCGCCTACGTGGATATTTTCGCCGTAATCGCATTTGAATGAAGACTCGATGTAAAGCCTTTTTCCAGTACTACCAAACAGCTCTTTTAATATTCTTGTACGCTTTTTGTGGTCGCTTTGACAAGTTGCGTTGAGCTCGTCTAATTGCATACGGCATTGCTTTCGCAATGCCGATAATGTTTTGTCTGACGGATAGTATAAATCGCCAGCAAGCATCTTTTCTTGTTCAGTCATGTCATTCCGAAACGTTAGGCTTAGATATTCGAGCCGATACGTTACTGTGCACCACCGTAGCTTACAATGACTTTTTGCTTTAACTCATCACTTTCAATGTCGAGGTTAACAGGGCGATGCAAAACAATGCTGCCGTTTACAGTAACCGATGCACTAATCGATAGAGTAGGTTTGTTATCAGATTTTTTGCCCCAAGCGCTTTCACTTTCCTTATATACGATGTCGCCTAAAACGTGAGATGAGCCAGATAAAGTGACATCACCGTTAAGTGTTTTGATGTGGTTTTCAATGGTTGTATCAACGGCTGTTATGTCTCCATTCACTGTTTCAACGCTACCACCAATTGTACTTTGCGTAGGAAGCGTAACATTTCCATTCACGGTCTCTACACCCTTGAGCACATTGAGGTGTGAAGCTGCACTTACATCGCCATTTACAATGTCGATATTTCGGACAGACACATGGCTACCCATTTCAAGATTGCCGTTAACGATACTGACTTCATCCGCGCCACCATGATCGCTAATTTCCACATTGCCATTAACAGAAGAAATATCACCAGCGTGTTTCCCTTCAGCTATGTCAATATTGCCTAGAATAGAACTGAAATCGCTGCCTTCTAATGCGCTAGCGTCGCCAACATGGATAACGCAGCCAGTAAGCAAAGAGGCTGAAAGCAACATAGCTGCACTAGCAATAATAGACTTTTTCATATTCTTATATCCTTGATTGTTTCATAAATACTTAATAACACGCTTTAACGGTATTGATATCAAACACAAATTTTGTTGTGCATTTATAAAATACATATCACGTATCATGCCACTCTTAAAAAGCATTTAAAATCAAAAGGTTAGTTTAATATGCTAAAGGGGGAGACTGCATCAATGGTGTAATAACTAATTTTATAGTTTCATCTGCCACCGGATGGCGAATTTGACCATTTTGTACCACATGGCTCTAAGCTCAGAAGGGATTTCAGAAGGGGACAGACACTCGCTTGAAGAAATTATTTAAAGAAATGGACAGACACTCAATGTGAATACATCTTTTTGGTTACAAGCTGCTTTTTTGAGTGTGTGTCCGAGAAGTACAGGTAGCTATTTGAGTGTGTGTCCAACGAGTACAGGCAAGGTTTTAGCCTTTGCGAGTGTCTGTCCTCGAATTTTAATAGTATGTTGGCATATGTGGTTTTTACTTTTTGGTGAGGTTAGGTGGCGATGATAAAGATTTATCACAACCCAGAGTGCGGCACGTCTAGGAATGTACTGGCGGTGATCAAGGCCGCTGGGTATGAGGTGCAGGTTATTGAGTATTTACGTGTTGGGTGGGAACGTGAACAACTAACTTATTTGTTGAATGCAGCTAACCTTAACCCTCGACAAGCGCTTCGCACAACAAAGTCTCCTGCTGCTAAATTAGGGTTACTTGATGAAACAGTGAGTAACGAAATCATCTTTGAATTGATGCTGGAACATCCTGTTTTAGTGAATAGGCCTATTGTTTGCATTCCCGAAGGTGAACACGAAAAAGCAGTTTCTTTACCTCTTGGGAGAGTTGAAGGTAATTCCTATTCGAATAACGCAAAAGAAACAGTGAAATTATGCCGGCCAAGTGAAGCTGTACTGGATATTTTGCCTGTATGGCCACAAGGCCCTTTTGCTAAAGAAGACGGCACACCAATTATAGACCAAGATGGTAAACGAGTAATTTAGACGGAGTAGTTTATGCAGGACAAGTACACGCAATTGAATAAGGCTAAAAGGCTTGCATTGGCCTGTTTGATTTTTGCCGCAAGTGTATTTGTTTTAACGGTTTTACTTCCCAAGTTTTATCCAAACGTGCAAGGAGCATGGTGGTTGGGGCTTATTAAGATGGCTAGTGAGGCGGCCCTCATCGGTGGTCTAGCTGACTGGTTTGCAGTGACGGCATTATTTAAGCCAATTCCAGCGAAGTACCCCATTCCGCACACCAATATCGTGGCTAGTAACAAGTCTGTTATTGCTAATAACCTGTCATTGTTCGTTAAGGAAAAGTTCTTTCATCCTGAAGCAATAGAGAAGCTAATTCGGGACAGCGACCCTGCTAAGGGCGCGGGAAGGTGGTTGTCACAGGATAGGAACGCTACCCGTTTAAGTCGCTTTCTATGTGATGCTTTTGCAGGTGTTCTCCGCGTGCTTGATGATAAACCTGTTAAAGCATTTATCACTAAAACAGCACAGAAGGGCATTAACCAACTTGATCTTAGACAGTTGATGGCGACCTCATTGGGCGCTGTGACGAAAGAACGTCAGCACCAGGTTGTCCTTGATAGAGTGCTGGGAAAACTGGCCAAACTGCTCGCAGAGCCAGAAACCCAAGTTTATATAGCAGACACTTTAGTGGTTTGGTTGAAAACCGAATACAGTCGTATTGAAAAGTTATTACCCTCTAGCTGGTTAAGCGAGCAGGGGGCGTTAATTGCAGTTAAAGCTGTTTCAAGCATCTTAGAAGATATATATGCGGATGAGCACCACCCCATCCGCCATGCGTTTGACGAGCAAGTACATGAATTTCTTTATGAATTACAGCACAGTCCGCTAATGGAGAAAAAGGTTAACAACTTCCGCGAAAAAATTATCAACGACCCAGCGTTAAACGCATACGTTCAGCAGTCATGGGCTAAGTTTCATCAATGGTTGTTAGCGGCTCTTGAAGAGCCAAATGGTAAAGCTGAAACCAAAGTATCTGTCCTTCTAAAGGACTTGGGCACTACGTTAACGCAAGATACAGAACTAGCAAAGGCGTTCAATAACCACATTGGAGAAGCAGCAAAATATATGGCGCCTGAGCTGGCTGAATTTCTAACACGTCACATACGCGACACCATCAATAGTTGGGATGAACGTGAAATGGCACAGCAGGTGGAGCTAAACATTGGTCGCGATCTTCAAAAAGTGCGCATTAATGGCACGATTGTAGGCGGGCTTATAGGTGCGTTATTGTTTGGCGTAGAAGCGTTACTTGGCCTCTAGCCGCAATTTAACGCAATGCCATATGGCATTGCTTGACCCTCGCTTTGTAACTCTAAGCTCGGTATAAACTGCATTTTGTTTTAAATAATATTTGTCGGCCACAAAAAGCAAGAAAAACGCCTATTTTGCCGTTAGTGCAAACACCAAATTATCAGCGTCTACTTTGCCTTTCAAACCGCCTTCAAGCACCGAGCGCTCTAACCTTTGAATGTTGTAGTCCGCTGAATAAAGAGCGTCGACGGTTTTTTCGTTTACGCTAAAGGGAGGGCCGGCCATTTCATTCTGGTCATACTCGAAAGAGATGATTAGCTGGGGGGCGCATTGAGTAATGGTCATTAAATGCGCAGCATATTGCTCGCGAAGCGGGCTAGGCAGCGCGACTAAAGCGGCTCTATCGTAAATGCCCGTAACGTCACCTAAGTCGCTTGATGTAAGTTTGAAGATATCACCTACGTAAATGGTTAAACCGTCTTTAGCGTAAATTTTACCGTTGGAAGTAGTGGTCACAGTAGGCTCTACACCTAGCTCTTCAAACAGCTGTATGATAGCCACTTCGCTTAGCTCAGCACCTACCACCTCACAACCTTGGGAAAGTAGCCAGCCGATGTCGCGGGTCTTCCCGCATAGCGGAACAAATATGCGTTTCAAAGCTGAGTGTGAGTTTTCAACATCCAACAGGGAAGAGGCATATTTGATAAGAAGCGCATTCCCTTCAGGTTCGTGAAATCCAATCTCGTTCTTTTGCCATTTACTGTGCCAAAAACTATGTTCCATATAAACCTCAAGTAGGTAAGCGATATATCTCTAAAAAACAGGCGTTTTTATGAAGGGTACTAGAAACAAAAAAGGTAGCGAGAAACGCTACCTTTTAAACAAAATTAGTTATCAAGCGGTGTATTGAAGTCTTCAGATAACTCGAAGTCACCTTCAACCGTTGTCACTTTGTTGTCTACAAAGTTAATCACCATTTGCTTTTGAAAATCTTCACCACGCTTTTTCATACCGCGCTTCATATCGTAAACGTAGTACCAAGTGTCATCGTCGAATGAGTCTTGAACAACAGGGTTACCTAGCACATAAATAACCTGTTCTTTTGTCATTCCAACGCG
Source organism: Alteromonas alvinellae (assembly GCF_902705805.1). NCBI lineage: Bacteria > Pseudomonadati > Pseudomonadota > Gammaproteobacteria > Alteromonadales > Alteromonadaceae > Alteromonas > Alteromonas alvinellae. Next base: position 32,693 of record NZ_CACSIH010000258.1, read on the forward strand.
CAGCTTTTCCACATCTCTTTGATCAAGGAAGTTTCCTTGAGGAACGTCGATTCGATAAATCCAGTTCGAGCAAGCGGTTGATGTAAGTGTGATACCAAGAATTACTAATAGGTGTTGCAACTTCATGCGTTAATTTGTCCAGTATTGCCTTTGTTAGTGTCAATGAACTTCGCTGAAACGAATTTCGAGACTGTTTTATTGCAAGCGCGAAGGCATGCTACATTGACAACTATGACCAATCAACTGCATTTTAGTTCGATGCTGCGCTTTTAAGCAGTTCTTTTGCATTCGCTAGCGCCGATTTGGTTACTTTATCACCGGCTAATAGTCTTGCAAGCTCATCGATCCTGTCTTGCTTAGTCAGCGCCAACATCTGGGTTTCAGTACTTTCCCCGTCGGTAAGCTTGGTAACAAACAATTGATTATGTGCCTGTGCCGCTACTTGAGGTAGATGGGTAACACACATTACTTGCGATTGTTTACCTAATTTACGTAAAAGCCCGCCAACGATTGATGCTGTTGGGCCGCTAATGCCCGTATCGACTTCATCGAAAATCATAGTAGGGGTAGCGTGATGGCCGCTCGCGATTACCTGAATAGCCAGTCCTATACGAGAAAGTTCACCACCTGATACGACTTTTTCTAATTTGTCTGCATCTTGACCAGGGTTGGTAGACACTTTAAATTCTACGGTATCTAGACCTGTGCTCACCGGCTTCTTAAGTTCGTCGTATTGAATCTGAATATCCACTTTTGCGTGGGGCATATTCATTTGGCGAATTTGCACTTCAATATCTTCGCTTAGCTTACCAGCAGCACGTTGCCTGCTCTCAGAAAGCGCTTTGGTCGCGGTTAAATACGTTGCTCGTGCTTCTTCTACTTCGCCTTCAAGCGTACCTAACAGTGTTTCCTGTTCCGATAAAGCATTGAATTCGGCGGCTAGCTCTTGATGATGCTGATAAAGTCCTTCTGGCATTACAGTATGTTTACGGGCAAGTTCCATCGCCTTCGCATAGCGCGCCTCAACTTGCTGTAAGCGAAGTGGATCGATCTCTAAGTGATCGCAGTAGCTACGTAGCTCTCCTGCCGCTTCTTCTACTTGAATTGCTGCATCATTAAGCATGGCAATGATTGGCGTTAAACTAGCGTCGTGCGCTTCTAACTCACCTAAACGTTCAATACTGCTTTGTATAACCGACAGTGCATTGCCTTCATCGCTTTCATATAAATTGTATACGCTGGTCTGGGCTTGCTCTAAAAGGCTTTGCCCGTTACTAAGGCGTTTGTGCTCTATTTCTAACTCTTCAAATTCACCCTCTTCAATGGCGAATTCATCAAGTTCTTGAACCTGATAAGTTAACAGCTGAATTCTGTCTTCGCGCTGCTGGGCTTGTTCTTGAAGCGCCTTTAACGTGCGCTGCTTATCACGCCAAAGAGAGTAGGTTTCTCTAACTTGCGCTAACATGTCGTCGTGCTTAGCGTAACCATCGACTAATTCCCTTTGATGGTCTTCTTTCAGCAACTGTAGGTGAGTATTTTGACCGTGAATGGCCAACAAAAACTGGCCTAAGCCTTTTAACTGCTGAAGTGAAGCGGGAATACCGTTGATAAACGCTTTTGAACGGCCTTCCTTCGAAATAACTCTGCGAATAAAGCAGCTATTCTCATCTTCATCTGAGGTGAGCTCATGTTCATCGAGGAAGGCTTTAGCTAATACATTGCCGTTTAAAGAAAAGTGAGCAATGATCTCAGCTTTTGCACTACCTTTTCGCACCGCATTTGCGTCGGCACGCTCGCCTAAGCACAAGCTTAAAGCGTCAATAGCGATGGATTTACCTGCACCGGTTTCACCGGTTATAGCAGTCAACCCGTTTTCCAGTTGAACTGATAATTGTTTTACAACAGCAAAATTAGAAATAGAAAGATGCGCTAACATAACCACACTCGAATAAGTTGAACATGATGATATATACAGTAACTGATAATATATACAGTATTTTTATTGTGTAAAGTTAAGTTGCAAAAAATTTATTTAAAAACAACCGGTGTCGATAATAATATTTGTAAAATCAATTATATAGGTTCGATCTTTTAAAGATGGGTTATGAATAACCGATAATTCGGGTTCGCCGAGAAGGGATAACTTAAAAAGGAGAGCCGAAGCTCTCCTTAACATTACAACTTTAATCTATTGCAGATAGTTCGGATAACAATCTGCAAACACATTAGTTGTTTACTATTGCTGTAGTTCACCGCTGCCAGACTCAATGTGCGCGCGCACAAACCACTGGAACTGTTCTAAATCTGCAAGTTGGCCGGTGATCATATCTTCCGATACTGGGTCAATTTCACCTAAAAGCTCTAACGCTTTTCTATGGTCACCATTTACACCGTCGTATACGGCATCCAGCGCCTTAAGGTGGTCAAGTACTAAACCTTTACCCAATTCATAATCGTTCCAGCTGCGACCTTCAACAATGGCTTTTGGTGTACCTTTCGGTACGCCACCTAATGTAGCAATTCGCTCTGCAATTGTGTCGGTCATTTCGCGTACCGCATCTACCTGCGGATCCAACATCTCATGCACACCGATAAAGTTTGGTCCTACTACATTCCAATGAATGTGCTTCAACGTTAACTGTAAATCTAATAGTGCAACCAATCGCTGATCCAATACCTTGATTGTTTTGGCAGCAGCATCGTTATCCATTCCAGGGGCTGTAAATTTGATATTGGTGTTACTCATGATATCTCCTATTGAATGCAAATAAGTCAGCGGGATGCGAAACATCATTTAGGCCAAATAACAAAGACCTTGTGCTGACGACTTGAAGTAATAGGTGCAACAGGTATGCCGAAAACTTATATTTCTATAAGTCTTGGTTTTCGTTGAGGAAATTAGAGAAGATTAAAAAATCTTTATTTTTCAAGCCTGTAGCAATCAAGAAAATGCTACAGGCTTATGTAATAAATGCACATGGAATCAACTAAATGGAGCAGGGAGGCTAGTAAAGCTTACTACCCCAACCTAACTTTTTACGAAGTACATTGAAGTAGCTGTAGCCCTTAGGGTGAACAAGATGGAGTTTGTCTACGCTTTTGTTTATTCGAATTTCATCGCCAGGTAGCACCGGCAGAACAATATGGCTATCGCAACTCACTTGTAGCGAGTCACTATTAACCTTTGATACTTTCATCGATACCTGACTGTCAGCATCAACAACGATTGGACGGCTGCTAAGTGTGTGAGGAAACATGGGTACCAACGTAAGTGCATCTAGCTTGGGCATAATAATAGGGCCGCCCGCTGATAAAGAGTAAGCCGTTGAACCTGTAGGTGTGGCTACTATTAATCCGTCGCTGCGCTGACTGAATACAAATTGCTCATCGATGTAAATTTCAAATTCCATCATATGGGCAACTTTTCCGTGGTGAAGTACCACTTCGTTTACAGCAGAGTTGTTACTTTTAAGCTTTTCGTGTCGATAAACTTCTACTTCAAGTAAGAAGCGCTCTTCTACTACGCATTCACCGTTAAAGATAAGGTCAAGTTGTTGAACAATATCATCGGGGTGGATATCAGTTAAAAAGCCGAGATTTCCGCGGTTTACACCGACAACGTGAATGTCAAAGCGAGCGAGCACACGTGCTGCACCAAGCATGCTGCCGTCACCGCCTACCACAACGGCAAGGTCAGCCTCTTTGCCAATAGTGACAAGGTTACAGCTTTTGAAGTTTTCGGTTTCAAGCTCTTCAGCAATACTTTCCTCAACCAATAATTTACAGCCTTTTGCCAATAAATATTCGGCAAGAATGTTCAGGCTGTCGTGGGTTGCAGCGTGCTGAGGTTTTCCAATTAAAGCAACGGTTTGATAGGGCATGGAATGCTAATGTCCTTTCATTTCCAATGGTTGGACATTAGCACAGGTTTTTTGTAAAAGAAAAGCGTAAAACGACACACAACGCAAGGTTTAGCGATCTTCTAACCGATTATAGTCGAGAAGACCGCCTTCAATAGGATAGCGCTCGCTAGACCATTGCATTAATTTATCACTAAACGCCCAAAAGTTAGGGTTGGTTCGGCGCATGCCAACATCGTTGAGCAAGGCTTTGTAATCGGCTTCGCTTTTAATGGATTTAAGCTTCTCAATCGAAGACGTTATTTCTGAGGCATTGATATACCAGAATGCGTCAGGGTAACTGCCCAACAAACCATGAACTAGCGTGATTGAATCTTTAGAAGGCTCCCGGTTTTCCTCTTCTTCAAATAGGCTATTTACATTGTAATGCGCGCTATTTCTAAGGGCAGTGAATACATCAATGTTATCTGGGTTCTTGTCGTCTTGGATCACAATCATGGTAGTTTCAGGCATCAAGGTCGCTTGTTGAGCTGGTAGTGAGTCCAAGCTCGCTAATGCTTCAAACTGTTCTGGTGATAGTAGATGTTTATTGTAGTTCGAGGCGTTCGGTTGAACCTTTTCCAAGTATTGCGATAACAATTGATAGAGTTCTTGTTGAGGATTATCTGTTTCAAACGCTATGCCAGAAGGTTGTTCTAAACTGTTGATATCACCTTCCAAATAATCGGTTAGTTCAGGGCTTGCATTTTGATACCAATCGTCGAGAAGGTCATGGCGGGTAGTTGGAGGAAGTAGATTAAGGAAGTTCGATTCACCTTCCATGCGCAAGAAATCCATATACAAACGGGTCATTAGTTGGTGACCATAGTTGCCGTAAACGTCGAAGCCCGCCACGAGTAAATAGTGAATTCGCTCTAATAAGGCATAGTCAATCACCCATGCCGTTTTGGTTGGCTTACCAATCATTCCTTTCGCTACAGTAGCGTTATCGAAATGACGAAATACGGTCAAGCTGGCATTCGTGTTGTTGCCGTCGCCATCCCAAATGCTCGACATGTTTAGGTGCTCACCGTTTTCAAACTCACTATTTAAAAAGGTGGTTCTTGCACGCATATAGTCGCCTTGGCGCTTTGCGTATTTAACCCAGTTTACCGCAAGGGCTGAGCTATCGTTTTCAGCGGGAAGGTGAAGATTTTCTTTTTGAGAAGCGTAAAAAGCATTCACTTTTTCAGATGCTGCAATGTCTGGGTCGACAAAGAATACCCAGAATCGATCGTTAATGACGTTAAGCGCGACTTGGCCTCTGCACACGGGACCTTTAATATAACCCATAATGGTGTTTTGCGCGCGCTCAAGCATAAAACGATAACGACTTTCTACTGGCAATAAGGTAAAGGCCGTTAATGGGTTGGCCGCCACTTGGGGTTTGTATGATGGCAATGTTTCTACAGAAAAGTCGGCTTCAACAAACCACGATTGCCATTTATCCATCAGTGTTTTATTAATGGCGTAAGCTTGATGTGTTTTACTCACAATAGTTGAATGCACTGGCTGTAGACGATAGTAAACGCGCTCGACCTCTGGATCGTCGAAGGGTCTGCGAGTAGCAATAATATCTAACGCTTGTCCGGGTGGTGTACGCGAGCGCACTAGATTAAAAAACTGCGGCGTTTTACCTTTTTCTGAAATATCTTCAAAATAGAGGTGAGACGTAAACAAGTGTTCGTAAATATAACGTGCGGAAAGCTGCATCTTATTGCTATCGCCATTTAGCCATGCTTCTAAGTCAGATACTTTCTCGTTCAGTTCTTGTGAGAGTGCCTTGGGTGACGGTAACGGTGCACCATGGTTTAACCATTGAATAAGCGTAGTATGTTCAGAATCCGATAGCGCCGGTAGAGCGTAGGGCATGCCTCCCAAGGGCTGGTCTGCTATGTATTCGCCCATTTCATCTATTGTTGGGCATTGGTTTTGTCGATTTAAGCTTATATCGAAACCGTCACCCAAATGAGCGGTGTTGGGCAAAGGGTGCTGTTTTTTTAGTAAAAGCATTTGCGCTAGCACCGAAGATTGGGTCGGTGAAGCGTTAGGTTTTTCTTTCGATTCGAGCACGTCGAAAAAGCCACGCTGTCGCCATGCGTCTACGTTATGGGCGTCGAGAAACATTCTATTGGGTTGGGCAGCGGTGAGTCGCGTACCTTCATAGACTTTTTCTTTGTTAGCACCTCTGGCTATACCTTCTGGAGATGACATCTTCAGTTGGCATGGCGCATCATAACAGGCGTGGCAGACAACACAGCGCTGTGTTAGTACTGGGTTTACTTGTGTATCAAAGAAATTGTCGGGCAAATTCTCCATGGCGGGCATGACGTTGTTTGATGAAAGTAAAGGAGCGTCAGGTTTCGGCCATTGCCATATCGCTATAGCGATAATTGCTATAAGCAACGAAATCATACCGAGTTTTTTCATAATCGTAGTCCACAGAAAAGTTCTTATCAGTCTATCACTCATTTCACGTGCGGTGATGTTAATAATTCACCATTAACTCTTGGCAGTAGAAACAACCATGCACTTGTAAGTATCTGGAGGAAAGCTGGAGAGGTAGTGGGGTGGTAACATTATTTTTACATTGTCATTGCTTTGGGCGTTGTACTAGGTATGCTGATGAAAAGAATTCGCAGCGAGGGAAACATGTCTCATCAAATTATTCTGCCAAGAGTGATGCACATAGGGAAAGGGGCGAGTCAGCGGGTTGCTGAAACGCTAAAAGGACTCAACTGCCATAAACCTTTACTGGTTACCGATAAAGTTATGGTCGAGTTGGGATATAGTACTGCCATAGTGCAAGTGCTGGAAGAGGCAGGAATAAGCGCCGATGTATTTTCAGATACGGTGCCAGAGCCCACGGTGAGGTCTATTTATCGCGGTGTGGATGCGTTCAAAACCCACGCTTATGACAGCATTATTGCCCTAGGTGGTGGAAGCCCCATCGATAGCGCCAAAGCCATCGCTATTTTGGGTAAGTACGGCGGCGAAATGCGAGACTACAAATTCCCGCGGGTTGTAGATGAAGCGGGGTTGCCGATCATTGCTATTCCCACAACAGCGGGAACGGGCTCAGAAGCAACGCGATTTACCATTATCACCGACGAAGATACCACTGAAAAAATGTTGTGTGTTGGTTTAGGGTTTATGCCAACGGCAGCCTTGGTCGATTATTCATTAACGCAAAGTTTGCCTGCCCGCGTGACAGCCGATACTGGCATTGATGCGCTTACTCACGCTATTGAAGCGTTTGTTAGCCGCAAAGCCAATCTTTACAGTGATGCACAGGCGTTATCAGCCATGGCGTTAATTGCGCCTAATCTACGCACTGTATTTGCAGACCCAACAAATGAAACGGCGAGAGAATCAATGATGCTGGGCTCAACGCTCGCGGGTATTGCCTTTTCAAACGCCTCAGTGGCTCTTGTTCACGGAATGAGCCGGCCTATCGGTGCAGCGTTCCATGTGCCTCACGGCTTGTCGAATGCCATGTTGTTGCCCGCGGTTACCGCCTTTTCTATTCCTAGTGCCTCTGTGCGTTATGCACAATGCGCTCGCGCTATGGGTGTTGCTACCCAAAGTGATTCAGATGAGGTGGCGAATCAAAAACTCATCAATGAACTAAAAGCACTGAATACAGATTTACAGGTACCTACGCCTGCCGACTTCGGTATTGATAAAGAGGCATTTTTTGCATCGATGTCAACGATGGCAGAACAAGCTTTGGCATCAGGTTCTCCCGGCAACAATCCACGTGTGCCTACCATTGAAGAAATGGTTGCCATTTATGTATCTCTTTGGGAATAACGCTTTTGCGAAAACATTAAACGAAAAAAAGACTGCTTATTGCAGTCTTTTCTATGTGAAAAGAATTATTCTTTAAAAAAAACTAAGCGTTACATCGCTTGCGGGTTATCTAGCCGTCCATCCCCCGTCAAGCACCATAGTTTGCCCGGTTATATTACGGGCGCCGGGTGACATTAGGAAACTTGCGGTATCAGCAAGCTCTTCAACGCTCACAAATTGCTTTTTAGGCATGGGCTCTAACATTATCTTTGTGATTACCTCTTCCTCGGTAAGATTATTTTCTTTCGCCTGTGCAGCAATTTGCTTCTCCACTAATGGCGTTTTTACATAGGCGGGGCAAAGGGTATTGATAGTCACATCGCAGTCTCCTGTTTCAAGGGCAATGGTTTTTGCAAAGCCCAGCAGGCCGTGCTTCGCCGCCACATAAGCTGATTTATACGGTGAGGCTACCAACGAGTGAATAGAGCCTACATTGATAATGCGCCCATAATTTTGCTTGCGCATGGCTGGCAAAAAAGCTTGGGTTAACAGAGCAGGGCCAACAAGCATGATATTTATAAGCTGCTGCCATTTATCTGTAGGGAAGTCCTCGATGCGTGAAACGTGCTGAATACCGGCATTGTTGATAAGCACATCAACGGTATGTTTCCCTAGTACCTCCGGTAGCGCTGCGACTTGTTCTGCATTGCATACGTCTACCGCTACTGCGCTGGCCGAACCGTCTAAATGCGCAAGTCTGGTCACAGCCTCTTTCGCTGCCTGTTCGTTTATGTCGGCGATGATCACATGGTGCCCTTGTTTCATCATTGACCCAGCAATGCCAAAGCCAATGCCGCTTGCCCCACCCGTGATAAATATTGTGCGCTTAGTCATTGTTACTTCCATTGGATTTATTTAGTGAAGGTGCACTATTTAATGAAAACAGCAGCTGTTTTACTGCGTTGATTTGTGCGCCGTCCCTGTTGGCGTAATCGCTAGAGGCATAGCCCCACCAATCCCAACAGCCTTGTGGGTTTAACGGCATGAATAACGACTTTTTAGTTTGCGGATAAAGCACAACAATATTGTTGTCGTCAGCCCATTTATTCAGCCCTGTTTGGGTAGTGTAAGCATCGCCAACGGCATCGGCATACTGGTTACAGCCGTGGAAACTGATATGGGCTCTGCACGGCTCGCCTTGTGCACAGCTTTCAGGCACATACACAAAACCTTCGCTTGCTAATGTTTTGGCATCGCTACCGGCTATTTTTTGCTGATCAATTGAATGTATTTGCCCTGACAGTGACTCGTCGGGTGTCGAAACATCTTCAACAAGATGAGAGAGCATGGCACCTGCTGCATCGTAATCGCAGTTTCCAACGAAAGGGCTCTCTGATTTCATGCAGTTAACCCCATTGTTTTTGGTGGGAAAAAGGTGTGCCATCGGTTTGTCATTGATATAGGCAATATTTTGTGTGTCTGTCCACAATTTATATTGCTCAAATAATAAATCGCTTACTGGTGCAATCACTCTAGTGTCTTGCGTACCGTGAAAAAGCCAGACTTTTGCGTCTTTCATATTGGAAAGCGACGCAATTTTTCCTTCAGTTTCATACTGTTTAGCTTTTTCATTCAGCGCTTCAAGGTTAATTTCTCCCTCTACCTTGTTCACGCACTGTGCCAGGGCAGTGGTTATATCACCTTGTGCACAGAAGTACGGGCCACCAGCAATAACGCCAACGCCTTTTACCCAGTCGCTGTGTGCTAATTGAAATTGTGTTGCCATGTAACCGCCTGACGATAAGCCAGATACGGTAACGTTCTTTAAATCAATGGTGAGTGAAGGGAGCGCGTCTTGCGCCGATGACTCATTACCGAATACCGGTACACTAACGGCAAGTGCGCTTAATACAGACAGACAAAGCGCGTGGCGTAAAAAGGGGGGAGATTTCATCATTGCATTGCTGCCTTATCATTTTCTAAAAATTGGCGAATAGCCTGAGCTTGAGCGGATACATTGGTCACGCCTTCTAAATGACCTAATTTGCCATTTAGCGTAACCAATGTGCTGTCTTTATTCATTGAAGTTAAACCTTGGTGTGCACTTTGCGATAAGTAGGGCATAAGAAGCAAATCAGTTTGGGCTGGAATAAACAGCGTTTTCGCCTTGATCGACGCCAGCCCTTGCTCAAGATTACCTTGATGCCCAGCAACGAAAAGCTGGCAAGCTCGAACCAAATATAAAAGGTGGTTTGCGTCCATAGATTTTGCCCGGGTCTTTGCTCGCTCACGTAGCCATTTCACAATACTGTGAGATTGACGTATGTCATTAAGCGGCGCCGATTCAACATTTTTATACCCTAACGTGTTGCCGGTTTGGTTAAAAAACGAAGGGGTAAGGGCGTTTTGCGTAATTAACATGAGCGAGGCTGCTAGGCCATCCAATGGCGCTTGCTCTTTGGTGTAAGCGCCGTTGTTCCAGTTCCTGTCGAGAATAATTGGCGTAGCCCAGTGTTCTAATGCCGCGGTAGTCCATGCATCGCTTTGACCTGCGCCGATAACTGAAATCATACGTTCAACCCAGTCTGGGTAAGCGCTCGCCCAATCGATAGCCTGCATAGATCCCATAGAAGGCCCAATAACCGCATACAGTTTACTAATACCTAAACTTTCGAGAAGTGCTTTTTGAACATTTACAAAGTCACGTATTGTCACGACAGGAAAGTCTAAGCCATAGGGTTTTCCTGTATCTGGGTTTATTGACGTAGGACCGGTTGTAATAACGTGCGGATCGTAAGCATTTAAATTGGCCAGCGTATCAACGCTTATTACATAAAAGCGGTCTGTATCAATCGCCTTGCCGGGGCCGATAATACTATCCCAGTAGCCTGGCACTGAGTCGTTTTCATCGTACTTTCCAGCTGCGTGGGAAGATCCAGAAAAATAGTGGGTAATCAGAATAACATTACTCTTAGCATCATTAGGTGTTCCGTACGCCTCCCAGCCAACTTTTACGTTTTTAATTTGTTTACCGCCAAAGGTTGTGAAATGAGGCATTTCAAAAACGCGTTTTTCTACCATCAGCGAAGCGCTTGGCAAGGAAGAAACGGGCTCAGAAGTAGGTGCTTTTGAAGAACTGAGCAATGGCGATGTATCGTCGGATTCGCCAGCAATGCCCTGGCAATGTACCGTCAACATTAGTGTGGCAAATAATCCCACCAAGGAGCGCTGCTTTTTAACTAAATACACCTCAACCAAATTTGCTAATGCTAAGTGTTTCTGCACTCGTTGTGAGCTGAGCTGTTTCAATAGCTTATTGATGCCTTTGCTCTTATTCCACACTAACGTGGAAGCAAGCGTCTTTTTCCAATTCATACTTTCTTATCCCTTTCTCTGGCCGCATCTTTAGATGGCAATGTTTTGCTAGAGTGACCTATAAATCGTGCGGCCTTCGGCCATATCGTTGGCTTTGACTAATGCTACATAATGCTAAACAGGCCAATGGCCATAGCAAGCCCAATAACTGGCACCACTACAGTTAGTGCGCCAACCGCCCAGTAGGCAGCCTGATGGGTTTCGTTACAAATGGCGCGTATGGTAGTAACCACATAGCCATTATGAGGTAACGAATCTAATGCGCCTGATGATATAGACACAATTCTATGCAGCTGGTCTGGCTCTACGCCTTGATCAAGGTAATGCGGAGCCACTAAAGGCAAGGCAATGGCTTGTCCACCAGATGCACTTCCTGTTAATCCTGCAATCACGCTTACGGCAATGGCTGCACCAATAAGCTCGTTACCAGGAATTTGGGTCATAAGCGCTACCGTTGTTTGAAACGCTTCAGTGTTCTTTGCTATTGAACCAAAACCTACAACAGCGGCGGTGTTACCTATGGCGATCAATGCGCCGGTGGTACCCGCATTTATAGCAACAGGTAAACTGTGAAAATGTTTGTAGTTAATAGCCAGCAAACACAGTACGCCGCCGCCTAACGCCAGAATAAGCGCAAGCTGAGCGAGTTCTTCATGGAATAGAAACGAAATGACTAAAACCACGACTAACGGCACAATACCGGTAAGCGGGTGGGGTAGCGCTCTGTCTCGCACTTCAGGGTCGCTTGCTCTGGCTTCAAACACCTCGCCGTTATTAACGGCTTTTCTGATCATCTTAGCCAGCCACCAGTAACCGAAGCATGCCATGAATATGGCGACGACAAGGCTAACTTCCCATGCAGCAAAAGGGGAGGTACCCAAATACTTTATAGGGATCCAGTTTTGAATTTCTGGCGAGCCCGCAGAGGTCATCGTAAATGTTACCGACCCGAATGCCATGGCAGCAGGTATGAAGCGACGGGGTAGGTTGGCATCTTTAAACAAACTCACCGCCATAGGGTAAACAGAAAACGCTACCACAAACACGCTAACACCACCGTAGGTCAAAATAGCGCAAGCTAGCACAACAGCTAATACAGCACGCTTGTAACCAATTTTGGTGATGATCCAGCGAGAAACAGCATCTGCTGCGCCTGTGTCTTCCATGAATTTACCGAATAACGCACCAAGTAAAAACATGAAAAACCAAGAGGCGATAAAGCCAGAGAAACCACTCATATAGGTTTGAACGAAGTTCACGTCGCCGGTGAAGACGCCGATATTATTGGTAATGGCAACGACAAGCGCACACAAAGGTGCAGCAATAAAGAGGTTCATTCCGCGTATTGTCAAAACAATAAGCAACAACAGACCGCCTACTAAGCCAATCATACTTAACATAGTTATTATTCCTTAAAAAATCTGTGACCGCAGATGATCCGAAACAGTTAAGTCGATTAAAGATTTGCTTACACTCAAAACCACAAAGTGTATACAAATCAGATAAAAAGCGTTCATAACAGACATAAAGTTTGACGTTACTTTCATCAAAATCCCATAGTACGATGGTACTACATACTATTAACAATTAATTAACTAAAGTGATTTTGACCGTAGGCAATACATCCGGCAGTGACCAGAACTTAGAACAACAAGGACTCACTATGTCTCAATCAATACACACAAATGGCTTGGTTTTACCCTACCAATCACATTCAGCCTCTGCTAGCACAGTAGAACGCAAAAGCGATTCAGTTAAGCACCCCATGCACAGCCTTTGTGCCCTAGCTGTGGCTAGCGTTTTAAGCACAGCGCCAGTATTCGCTCAGGATAGCCAAGCTGATGCCGATGCCGAAGCGCAAAAAGGAAAATTAGAACGCATTGAGGTGACAGCGCGAAAAACTGTAGAGTCGCTACAGGAAACGCCGGTAGCTATCACGTCTATTGGTGCGGTTGAACTTGGCGAAAAAGGGATTAGCGTGCTGACTGAAGTGCAGCAGTTTTCGCCCAACACTACGCTACAAACCAGTCGCGGTACCAATTCTACCCTGACGGCATTTATTCGCGGATTGGGTCAGCAAGACCCGCTTTGGGGCTATGAACCAGGCGTGGGTATTTATGTTGACGATGTTTATATTGCTCGCCCACAAGGGGCCGTACTTGATTTGTTAGACGTACAGCGTATTGAGGTGTTACGTGGCCCGCAGGGGACGCTTTACGGAAAGAATACTATTGGTGGCGCGGTTAAATACGTTACGAAAGAAATGACCGGCGATACACAGATGAACGTTGAAGCTACGGTAGGTAGTTATAGTCAGCGTGATATCAAAGTGACAGGTCAAATACCATTGATTGAAGACACGGTGTATCTAGGCGTGGGTTATGCCAACTTAAACCGCGACGGCTTCGGTGAATATCTGGTAAGCGCGTTGCCCAATCAAGATAAAGAGAACTATAACAAAGATCTTTGGGCAGCCCGCGTGACACTTGAAGTTCATCCAAGCGAAGATTTATTTTTCCGCATTGGCTGGGATAAAACCGAAGATACATCAAACGCGAAAGGCGGCTATCGTTTAATTCCAAGTATTTTAACAGATGCTCCCGTGCCTGATTCGGTTTTCGATTCGTACACCAGCTTACCTACATGGAATAAAGTCGAGTTAGAAGGCTATAACTGGCTGGCACGATACAGAGTGAATGATGATTTAGAGCTTAAATATATTGGTTCACACAGAGAGAGCTATTCACCTACCAACATTGATTTTGACAATACGCCCCTGCCTATTTTTGATGTACCGGCAGAGTATGACGACAGTAATGATACTCACGAGATTCAAGCGAATTATACTGGGAACGCGTTTAGCTTAGTGTCAGGGCTCTATTTTTACGATGGTGAGAGTTGCGGTAATTTTGATGCCATTTTAGGTGTGTTAGGTCAATCGCTTGGTGCCTCAGGCTTAACTCGGGAAGTGACGGGTTGTAATAACTCAGAAAGCTGGGCTGCCTATGCGCAAATGAACTATGACGTAACCGATAAGCTATCGCTTTCGCTTGGTGCCCGATACACCGATGAAGAAAAGACCGCGTTTGTAAATAATGGTCTGGTATTCGCCAATGTTTATCCGTATACCGACTGGATTGATGGGTACGTGCGTCCCGACGGACAATTAGTGCCTCAAGTACTTGGGACAGACACCAATGGCGATGACGTGTTAGATGCGCCAGCGGTAGAGAGTTGGTCGCGCTTTACTCCGCGAGTGGGCGTGGAGTATCAAATGGACCGCGATACCATGTTCTTCGCGAGCTATTCACAAGGCTTCAAATCAGGCACCTTTAACCCTCGTGCTCAGACTAACGAGCCTGGTGTTGAACCAGAAGTCGTTGACAGCTTCGAAGTGGGTGTGAAGAGCGATTTAACCGACGCACTTCGTATGAATATCACATTGTTCTCTTACGACCACAAAGATCGTCAGTATATCGGTGTAGAAGGGGATTTATCTGATCCAACAGCCCTCGACCAGCGACTGCGTAATGCTGCAGAAACGGCCGCAAAAGGCGCCGAGTTGGAGATGACGTGGGTAGCCACAGATAACCTTCAGTTTGACGTTGCTTACGGTTATATTGACTTTGAGATTAAGAAAAACAATGCAATCCCTCCGTTGATTGGTCTAGCAAGTACGCCAGAGAATACCTTTAATCTTAATGCCAACTACCTACTAGAAACGAGTTTTGGGGATATTACTTTCAATGCCAACTACTACTATCGCGATGATTATCTTATCTTTGAAACCAGCGATCTTATTCAACAAGATGCCTATGGTATGGTGAACTTAAGCGCGCGCTGGGAAAGCGTTGAAGGCGATTGGTATGCTGGACTACACGTCAAAAACCTGACCGATGAAGAGTATCTGGTTGGTGGTTATGACTTTGTCACGCAAGACGATGAAGGTAACTTCGGTCCGGGCCTTGGTGGCGATACGACACTTATCGGTTATTACGGTGACCCACGTACAGTTCACCTTACGGTAGGTTATCGATTCTAAACGGTATGTTCTGAAGAAGACCAGCAACACGTTTCACGCCTAGGCCATTGCGCTTAGGCGTGCTCACGTTTGCTCGACCTCTTTCGATTGTGTTGGCCGGCAGATATGTCGAGTAGTGAAGGGCGTGGTGCAGACCCTTACCCAATTACAGATACGCAATAACAGATACGCCAATAAGATTAACCTTTTTTTACCGGCGTGGTAGTATGTTGATTAACAAGGTAGTTACAAGTTGATAGCATTATGTCTGTGAAAATCTTGATTGCTGACGATCATCCTCTGTTCAGGGCTGCGATGTGCCATGCGTTAGCTAGTGTGGAGCATATCGAACTTGTAGAAACCTCCACGTTCCCCGATACGCTCACTAGTCTTGAAGAAAATGACGACATCGATCTGCTTTTCTTAGATCTTACTATGCCAGGCAATGAAGGGTTAAATGGCCTTGCTGAGGTACATGCGCTCTATCCTGATGTACTTGTTGTTGTTATTACCGCACAAGAAGAGCCTGATGTTATGGCAAAATCGTTTGCGTTAGGCGCAAGCGGTTTTATACCCAAATCAGCGTCAGTCGATTGCATTATTGACGCGGTAAATACGGTGTTAGACGGTGAAACTTGGATCCCAGCTTCAGTTCACAATGCATCAGCTACGATGCCAAATACCACTGCATCGAATGCGAATGGCCACTCTGGCCAAGATGATTTCACAACCCGATTAAAGCAACTTACCCCTCACCAACTTAAAGTGTTGCGAATGGTATCAGACGGCTTGCTTAACAAGCAGATTGCTTACGAACTGGCCATTTCTGAGTCCACCGTTAAACAGCATGTATCTGCAGTATTGAGAAAGCTTGGTGTTATTAACAGAACCAAGGCCGGTATCGCGTTCAAAAATGCAATGCATGTTTAGCGCTCTGATTGTATAAGTATTTATCGAATATTTTGTAGATATAGAAGTCGCAATAGTTATTTGTTAACATCGCGTCGAACATTCAAAAACAAAAATTATATTTAATAAAAAGGACTTTTATGAAGCGTTCTGCATTATTACTATCTTTATTTCTCCCTCTCTTTTGCCGCGCTGCAGCTACTCACTGGACTGACTTTACACTCGACAGAGGCCACGTATTTTTACCTGTAACCATAGAAGGTATAGAGTCTCGCGTTATGCTCGATTCCGGCGCGCAGATAAACAGTATTAATAAAGCGTTCATTGGAAAACATGACCTTGAGTTAGACGGCGGAAGAGCGGTCAAGATTCAGGGGGTATATAAAATTGAGAAGCGAAGCACATTTAATAATGTGAAAGTGAATATATTTGGCTCAGATTTCGAACTCGATAGCTTGGTTGAAGGAAACCTAGGCCATCATTCAAACGGGCTGCTTTTAGGGGCAAGCTTTTTTCAAAACTTCATTGTTCAATTAGACTACCCCAACAAAAAAATGAGACTGATAACTAGAGACAGCGTAAATATGTACGATGTGGCTAATGTTCGCACTGTGGTCCAGCAGGGGAGTGGTATGCCTATTGCGGAAATTGAAATTAACGGTAAAGCACATTGGCTTCTTATTGATACAGGTAATTCGGGATCACTGTTTGTTGACAGAAAAGTAGCGTCTAGAGTTGGTCTATTAGATAAAGTTGAGGCGGCGTCGGAATCTTTCGGAGTAAACGGTTCTGGTATTAATGAGTTTGCAACAGCTGACACTGTAAAATTTGGGCCGTACGAAATCAGTGATGTTAAAGTGAGTTTTCCAAGTGAAGGTCAAAAGACACACATAGAAAGCCAATACAAAGAGTTAGGAAGCAGACTCGGTGGTAAGAAAGTGGTTGGACTCATTGGTTACGACCTGTTAAAAGACTTCGTTGTTACTCTGGAATATAGCACCGCGAAGATGCATATTGGATTGCCAGAGTAGTTATTTTTTAAGGCCTTGTTTCAATAGACGCTTCAGCGCGAGCGGCTTTACAGGTTTCGGTAAGTAAGCCATACCTAGTGAAGCCGCTTCTTCCCTTACTTTATGACTTCGATTAGCTGTTATGAGTAGCGTGAAATGGAACGAAAAGCCGTTTTGAGTAAGTAGGTCTGCGCACTCAATGCCTTTCTCACCTGCATTTAGGTGATAGTCTGCAATCAGTACGTCAAAGTTTTTTCTAGAGGGGAGTGTATCCCGCTGTCCTTTGATCCAGTGGACATCAGCTCCCCAATCTCCTAGCAACGAACGCATTGCTGCTGCGACCTGAGCATCATTTTCTATGAGCAATATAGAGCGGCCAAGTAAAAAAGCTGAAGGCGAATTTACATTCGCTTCAGACTGTTTTGACAGTTGAACAGGTGAGGTATGGGCAATATTTTGGTGATTGTATGGCTTGGATGTATGCGCTAAATCTAGATGAATAGAGAAACAGCTGCCTCTCCCAAGCGTTGATTCCAGTGATATTCGATGACCCAACAAGCGACATATCCGTTCGACTATTGTTAGACCTAAACCGATGCCTTCACTGCTATTTGGGTTATCTAACTGATGGAATTCACCAAAAATGTTTTGTTGCTCATCGGCGGCGATGCCATTACCGGTATCACAGACTAAGATTCTTATCTTCTTAGACTTTTCAATGTTTTCGTTTGAACAAGCTCCTCTTCTTACACCGAGTACTATTTTTCCTGTTGATGTATAGCGAACTGCGTTGGACAGTAAATTTTGTACTACTCTTCTCAGTAAATTTTTGTCGCTATATACAAATAAACTTGAAGGTAAGTAGCTAAGTTTGATGCCTTTTTGCTCAGCAATGATGCTAAATTCTTGAGCCAATGAAGATAAGATTTCATTTAAAGGAAAAACGCTTTGTTGAACTTTTAACACACCAGCGTCTAGCTTGGTCATGTCCAGTAACATTGTAAGTATACTCTGGGCACTATCAAGCGAGTTGACGACTCCCTTAGACAGATCTGCTAATTCACCGCCTTGGGTTTTCTTACTGAGCATCGAGGCAAAAAGCGCCGCCGCATTGAAAGGCTGCATTAAGTCATGGCCGGCAGCTGCGAGAAATTTTGTTTTACTTTCATTTGCCAGCACTGCCTGACGTTTCGCCTCCTCTAACTCTGCAGTGCGCATAGCTACCCGTTCCTCCAACTCCAATTTTGAATTTTCGAGCTGTCGTTGAATCGCTATGTATTCTGTTATGTCACTGTAAGTAGTCACATATCCACCACCAGGCAGCGGAGCGCCATTTAATTCTATTACTTTTCCATTAGTTTGTTTTCTGATGAATTTATGGCGACTACCATCCAACATAAAATTAACGCGTTTATTAATTTCAGTCTGAATAGTGAAAGGTTCTGACTCTATGTTAAAGGAACTAAATAAACCGCGCTTGGCGTTATAGCTGAGTATTTCAGTAATGGGCATGCCCGCTTTAAGAAATCCCTTAGGATAGGCGAAGAGCTCTGTATATCTGTCATTCCAGGCCAGCAACTGTAGTTTTTCATCGAGTACACTTATACCTTGCTCAATGTTTTGCACTGACGATTGAAGTACCTCGTGGTTAAACTGAAATGACTGAGAAGCTTCTTCCACCCAGTCAACCAGTTCTGGGAAGCTATTGCTGCCTGTATCTGCGATGGCACCCAGTAATATACGAGCACTCGGTGCTCCTACTTGTGCGGCAAGCAACTTATTTACCCTGTCGATAAGCGCCTGACTGGCATAACCACTGCTAGCGGCGCGATTGACATCAACTGATAGCTGCTTAACAAGTTGAGAGTGCGTGGCACTTTCGAGTACACGTTCGGTGAGTGCAATTAAGTCCCTTACTTTTACCGGTAAATGAGGTGTGTCGTGATCTGTGGGGAGCGTATTATTTGGTTTAGTGCCACGTCTTGATGTAATCAATGCAACCGTGACGAATGTTAGGCAATTGGCCAATAAGGAAAAGGCAAAGCCCAAACCAAGCGCTTGGTCAGTGGGTGCAGGGTTGAAATAATAACTCGACAGTAAGCTTGGGTAGAGGAGGAATGCTGCCCAACATGTGAACCCTACCAACAAGGCGTAAATAGCTGCAGCTTTGTTGCTTTTCGGCCAGTAAAGACCAAACATGAGTGAAGGCATGCACTGAGCTAACAATGCAATGGCAATAACCCCGCTTTTAACCAAAGGTGCAGCCTGACTGATATTCAAGTGATACCAGAGCGCAATACTCAGTACGACCACAACGGTAATACGACGTATAGACAATATTTTGTTTGGCTGCATTGAACGATTGGGCGAAGTCTTTAGTCGCGCTTTTAGCCAAAGTGGCGTGACAACATTGTTCGAGATCATTATTCCCAGCGCCAAGGTTGCAACAATCACCATGCTGGTGGTTGCAGAAAGACCTCCAATAAAAGCAAATGACGATAGCGCGATATTTTCAGCATATAAAGGTAGGGCAAGCACGTACGCATCTGAGCTCGTATCCACTGGCAGCAGCATTTTTCCTGCTAGTGCAATAGGAATAATAAAAAGGGTCATGCCAAATAAATAGAGGGGAAATAGCCACCTTGCTGTTCTAAGCTCTCCCTCACCGTTCTGCTCAACGAAGTTCATATGAAACTGTCTTGGCAAAACGAACATAGAGCAAACGCCCAAAACAACATGTGATACATAAACCAAGGGGGCGCTATCAGCATAAATTACTTCTCGAGCACTCGCATTTAAAGCGGCGTTAGACACCAAATCCAGCACGCCATCGAACAGATAAAAGCAAACGTAAACACCTACAGCGCACAGGGCAACAAGCTTTATAACCGATTCAAACGCTATAGTAAGTAGCAGACCGGGGTGTTTGTCGGTCAAGTTGAGTGTACGGGTACCGAAGATAATGGCAAATAATGCGAGCAAGATAGCTACGTAGATACTTAACCATGGCGTGCTTGTATGCGCGTCGTCAGTCAACAAATTTATTGATTTCGTAATGGCGTCTAACTGCAGGGCGATGTAGGGCACTACACCGAAAAAACACAGTAAAGTGATAAGTGCAGCAATAAAGTGGGAGTGCTGATACTTAAGTGAGATGAGGTCTGCTAAAGAGCTGATGTTGTGTTGTTGACACAGTCTGCTTATATGAAGCACTACAGGAAACGCAAATGCCATAGTCAGCATAATCCCTAAATAAGTAGGGATAACTGCCCAGCCATATTGTGCTGCTTGAGAGGTAGTACCGAAAAATGCCCAAGATGTACAATGCACCCCCAATCCAAGACTGTACAGTATCGGATGTTGCTGATTGTCATGTAAACGCTTATCGCCCCAAAATGCTAAAGCGAAAAGTGCGAGGAGGTAAAAACCAACAATAATGCCAACCGTCCAAATACTTAGCATAGATATTCCGTGTCGTAGCGCTCGATGAGTTGAAATGGAAATAGTGCGCTTTTCTCTGGAAATTACATTAACATGGTTTTTACACTCGTCACAGGTTCATGGAACAGGGCAGTAAATATTGTAGCTCTCTGGGCTAGTAATAGGTTTAATCGCGGGTTGATATGAACCGCATTTGAGCCGGAGTTAATATACCTAGGTAGAGCTTGGCGTTAGCGAATTACCATGAGTACGTCAGTCTCATTTCCCTTCTTATAAATTTTTTAGCATTACATCCACAAAAATATTGTGGATACCCTTGAACACCTTAAATCAAGCCCCATAACTAAGCGCAACAGACTTATTCCCAATAATTTTATCATTGTTGGGCAATGCCTAATTAAGAAAAACGTTTGGAGGTAGGCATGAGCGATAATCGCGACGTGCAGGCAGAACAAGAAAATACAGTTGATCAAACTGTTCAAAATGCTGAAGAAGCGCAAGTTGAAGCGCAAGAAACAGAAGGCGTAGAGCTTGATGAAAATGCACAACGCATTTATGAGCTAGAAACAGCGCTTTCTGAGGCGCAAGCAACCATCAAAGAACAGCAAGATGGTGTGCTTCGCGCGCGCGCAGATGCTGACAACGCACGTCGTCGTGCTGAAGGTGAAGTAGAAAAGGCGCGTAAATTTGCCCTTGAACGCTTCGCTGGTGAGTTGCTACCGGTTATCGACAACTTAGAACGTGCTATCGAAATGACCGATGCTGACAATGAAGCGGTTAAGCCGCTTTTAGAAGGTGTGGAAATGACCCACAAAACTTTCTTAAGCACTATTGAGAAATTTGGATTAAGCCTTATTGATCCGCAGGGCGAAACCTTCAACCCTGACTTGCATCAGGCAATGTCTATGCAAGAAAGTGCAGACCACGAGCCAAATACGGTGATGGCGGTTATGCAAAAAGGTTATCAAATTAACGGCCGCTTGTTACGCCCAGCCATGGTTATGGTATCGCGTGCGCCAAGTGGTGGTGTGGACACGCAAGCGTAAGTCACGCTTTTTGCGATAAACACACAAAAATGTCAGTTTTTTTACTGACATCTATTGAAAAGATCGGGGAATAACCCCACTAAAAGTACAGAATTAAGAAACTTTTTCGGAGACACGAAATGGGTAGAATCATTGGTATCGACTTAGGTACAACGAATTCATGTGTCGCAGTTCTAGACGGCGACAAACCTCGCGTAATTGAAAACGCGGAAGGCGATCGTACAACACCTTCAATCATCGCTTACACAAACGATGGTGAAACACTTGTAGGTCAATCGGCGAAGCGTCAGGCGGTAACAAACCCTGAAAACACTTTATTCGCAATCAAGCGTCTAATTGGTCGTCGCTTCCAAGATAAAGAAGTACAGCGCGACATCGACATCATGCCTTTCAAAATTGTAGGTGCTGATAACGGTGATGCATGGGTAGAAGCGAAAGGCGAGAAAATGGCGCCACCGCAGATTTCTGCTGAAGTACTTAAGAAAATGAAGAAGACTGCTGAAGACTATCTTGGCGAAGAAGTAACTGGTGCAGTTATTACTGTTCCTGCTTACTTTAACGACTCTCAGCGTCAAGCTACAAAAGATGCGGGTCGTATCGCAGGTCTTGAAGTTAAGCGTATCATCAACGAGCCAACTGCTGCTGCACTTGCTTACGGCATGGACAAAAAGCAAGGCGACAACGTTGTTGCAGTATATGACTTAGGTGGTGGTACGTTCGATATCTCTATCATTGAAATTGATGAAGTAGACGGCGAGCACACGTTTGAAGTACTAGCAACCAACGGTGACACACACCTTGGTGGTGAAGATTTCGATAACCGCGTTATCAACTACCTAGTTGAAGAGTTTAAGAAAGACCAAGGTATCGACCTTCGTAAAGATCCGCTTGCTATGCAGCGTCTTAAAGAAGCCGGTGAAAAAGCGAAGATTGAGCTTTCTTCTTCACAACAGACTGAAGTTAACCTGCCTTACATCACTGCTGATGCAACAGGTCCTAAGCACTTAGCTATTAAACTTACTCGTGCAAAACTTGAGTCTTTGGTTGAAGACCTAGTTAAGAATTCACTTGAGCCGCTTAAGCAGGCACTAGCTGATTCGGATCTTTCTGTAGGCGACATCAACGACATCATCCTAGTTGGTGGTCAAACACGTATGCCGCTAGTACAGAAGTACGTAACTGAGTTCTTTGGCAAAGAGCCACGTAAAGACGTAAACCCTGATGAAGCAGTTGCAGTAGGCGCAGCAATTCAAGGTGGCGTACTTTCTGGTGACGTTAAAGACGTGCTACTTCTAGACGTTACACCTCTGTCTCTAGGTATCGAGACAATGGGTGGCGTAATGACGGTACTTATCGAGAAAAACACGACAATTCCAACCAAGAAGTCGCAAACGTTCTCAACTGCTGAAGACAACCAGTCTGCGGTAACAGTACACGTACTACAGGGTGAGCGTAAGCAATCAAGCGGCAACAAGTCTCTTGGTCAGTTCAACCTAGAAGGTATTCGTCCAGCAGCACGCGGTGTGCCGCAAATCGAAGTAACATTCGACCTTGATGCTGACGGTATCCTACACGTGTCTGCGAAAGACAAAGACACAGGTAAAGAGCAGAAGATCACTATCAAAGCCTCTTCAGGCCTAAGCGATGAAGAAGTAGAAAAAATGGTAGCTGACGCGGAAGCGAATAAAGAAGCTGACAAGAAGTTTGAAGAGCTGATTCAAGCGCGCAACCAAGCTGACGGTATGGTTCACGCCACACGCAAACAGCTTGAAGAAGTTGGCGATGCACTAAGTGCAGAAGACAAAGCGCCGATCGAAGAAGCACTTTCAGCACTTGAAACTGCAGTTAAAGGCGAAGACAAAGCGGACATCGAAGCGAAAACGCAAGAGCTTATTCAAGCATCTAGCAAGCTGATGGAAGCGGCGCAAGCTCAACAAGCAGCAGCTGGTGGCGCAGAAGGTGCAGAGCAGCAAGCGTCTTCTGGTAAAGCAGACGATGACGTTGTTGACGCTGAATTCGAAGAAGTGAAAGACGACGATAAGAAGTAAACTGTTGTGTCAGGCCCGTTACCTAGCATGATAGCGGGCCGTATAAGCAGTTCAGGCGCATCAGGAATTTCTTGTTGCGCCTTTGTTGTGTAAATGACTTGGCTTTATTGAATGTGTGTTCAGGTTATTTTCACAACAGTCAGATGTAGATTCGATGAGCATAAAATGCTTGTCGACAAAAAGTAGGATATGTAAACGATATGTCGAAACAAGACTACTACGAAGTACTCGGGGTAGATAAAAGCGCAGGCGAACGCGAAATTAAAAAGGCGTACAAAAAGCTTGCGATGAAGTATCACCCTGACCGTACGCAAGGCGATAAAGCCCTGGAAGACAAGTTTAAAGAAATCCAGGAAGCCTACGAAATTCTGTCAGATTCGCAGAAACGTGCAGCATACGACCAATATGGCCATGCGGGTGTTGATCCAAACCGTGGCGGCGGTGGCTTCGGTGGTGGTGCCGATTTCGGTGATATCTTTGGCGATGTATTTGGTGATATCTTTGGCGGTGGTGGTCGCGGTGGACGTCAGTCGCGTGCTCGTCAAGGTTCAGACCTTCGCTACAACTTAGAGCTTACCCTCGAAGAAGCGGTTCGTGGCAAGAGTGTAGATATTCGCGTACCAACCTTGGTTGAATGTGATGTGTGTGATGGTTCTGGTGCGAAGAAAGGCTCTTCACCTAAAACCTGTCCAACCTGTCACGGTAATGGCCAAGTTCAAATGCGCCAGGGCTTCTTCGCTGTTCAGCAAACCTGCCCAACGTGTTCAGGTAAAGGCAAGATCATTGAGGACCCGTGTAACAGCTGTCATGGCCACGGTCGTAAAGAAAAGACCAAGACCCTTAACGTTAAAATACCAGCAGGTGTCGACACCGGTGATCGTATTCGTTTATCAGGCGAAGGTGAAGCCGGGGAGAACGGTGCACCTCCAGGTGATTTATACGTTCAGGTTCATGTTCGTGAGCATGACATCTTCAAGCGCGATGGCAATAACCTGTATTGTGAAGTGCCGCTAAGCTTCACCACGGCGGCCCTTGGTGGCGAGCTAGAAGTACCAACTCTTGATGGCAAAGTAAAACTGAAAATCAGCCCTGAAACGCAGACTGGCCGAATGTTTCGTTTACGCGGCAAAGGCGTTAAATCAGTGCGCAGTGGTGCCATGGGCGACTTAATGTGTAAGGTTGTGGTTGAAACACCAGTAAACTTATCATCTCGCCAAAAAGAGCTACTGCAGGAACTTGAAGAGTCTATGGGCAAAGCGTCAAGCAAGCACAGTCCAAAAGCACAAGGTTTCTTCGATGGTGTGAAGAAATTCTTTGACGACTTAACTAACTAGTTTCTTGTATTTATTAAGTTTCAAAAGCCCTCGTCTAGAGGGCTTTTTTGTATCTTAGTACCTCTTTTTCTGCACCCGCAATTTGTTAGTACGGTTTGCTTTGTAAATGAGAAAATATTGAGTGACTGTCCGAATCTGTACTTTTGAAAATATGTAATGGAGTTACACGCTGGTCGTGGAGAAATTGACTCTCTGAAAGTACACTTTTTTAAAGCAGAGTAAGTGACTGTCCAAACCTGTACTTTGTAAAGGTGAAGTAAGTGGGTGTCCCTTTTCCATTCGAATATATGTTGAAGATAGGATTACGCGCGGATAATCCCTTGAAAGCGTTTATTCACCGTTATATTTCTTGCGCTAAAACGAACTATTCGTCACGATAGGCTATAAGTAAAAGGTAAAATATCTGCAAGTGTAAAAGTAGATAACCAGTAATTAAAAAAAGGGAACAGGCATGAAACTATTCAATAAAGCGATAATCGCAGTAGCAACCGTTGGTGCAGTGATTTCAGGTTCGGCGTTAGCTGAAGTAACGGAAGCTTCTTCTGAAAAGCACGCTAAAGCAGCAACGCAATATCGCCAAGCAGTTTTTCAATTGGTGCGCAGTAATATGGGGCCATTAGGTGGTATGGCGAAAGGTGCGCTACCTTTTGACGAAAGCGTAATGCAGACTAACGCTGTGCGCCTTGAGCAACTTGCCGATATGATGGGGGACTATCTCGCTGTCGACACGCGTAAGTTCGATGTAGAAACTGGCGCAAAAGACGTAATTTGGGATAATTTCTCAGATGTCGAAAAGAAAGTAATGGCGCTTAAAACTGCTGCGCAAGGTCTACAAGCGGCTGTTAAAACTGGTGATGAAAGTGCCTATCGCGGTGCTATCGGTAAAATCGGTGCAAGCTGTAAGTCTTGCCACGACGATTATAAAAAAGATTAACCTGTAGGTGCTGTTGAGCCTAAACCCATAGCGAGCCTCAACAGCACAAACCCTTCAAAAAGTACTTGGTGGTTTGCTAACTACCGAACGAGTTTACGTCAGTGCCATTCAATACAACCAACTTCTACTCTACTTCATTTCAATCTCTTTCTTTCAAAGAGTAAGACAGACATCGGCATAAATAAACTGCTGGAAATTTGTACTGCATTTGTCTATTTTTAAATACGAACAACGGACGTATAAATAGAACATAATCAACATAAATTTTTACCTACTATCGTTGTTAAACGATATTTCTTACCGTAGGTAATTCGTAACCGTTGAAAAATAACGAGGCGTTAAAGTGCCAATACTCATCAACAGCTTGGCTTTGAGCATGGTGTGAGCCCCTTCATTTACGCTGAAATTGACTTATTTCGAAGGATTGAATTGATGGATCTACGCAGTGAGCGCATGTTATCAACAATGCGCACAACGCAGTACAGCATTTCTGCGCTATTGACTGAAAGCAGGAATAATACAGAGTCATTGTGTATATTACTGGCTTCAGTAAACCCAAGCAGTGGTCGAGCAACAGTTATTGTAAGCGACAACAAACATTTGGCCATTGAGTCAACTCATATCGTTGTCCCATCGCACGCATTACTCATGCTACCCCTTACACCACTAAGTGCGCCTCTACCAGCTAGAGATTTCACATTACCTCAACCACTTGAGCGTTTTCGCGAACATTATGTTGTTCTAGCTACGATTAAAAATATGCAAAATGAAGTGATGGGCGTTATTTTCACGTTTGTTCTGCATAGTAACCTCACTGCACAGCAACATGCTTACGTTGATATTCTGCGTCAAAGAGTGGAAATAAACTATCTTTACGTACTAGCTAGACATCCATATTCAGATAAGCTGTCAGAGCAGCTATCGTTATTAGAAGAAGTCAGTGCTATTTCGAAAGTTGGGGCGTGGCAAATAGATAGATTTTCAGGCGCTTTTTCCTCGACGGAAATCATAAAAAGCTTATTGGGACTGGTGTACTCGAAAAGCATTAACTTACAAGATGTCCTTGATGTGATTTCTAATCACGATTTAGATGACCTAAAGCTGAAAGTGCTCAGAGCAATAAGGGGAAAGAGGCAATTTGAAAAATATTTCGATATTACTGATAAACAAGGGCGAAGAAAAAATATTAAGTTAATTGTATTTTTACAGGTTGAACGTCAAGTAAACTCAGCGCTAAAACTTACCCGTCTCTACGGTGTAGTTCAGGATGAAACCGAAACTCAACGGCTTTCTGATTCTCAACATAGCTACACTGACTATCTCACTAACTTATTAAATAGTATTGATAGTGCCGTACTTAGCGTCGACAAAAATGGCACTATTTTAACTGCTAATGAAAATGTAACTTCTCTTCTAGGCTTTGAGCCAGAAGAATTAATTGGTCAAGACATTAAACTCATTGCGACAAAAATTCAAAATGTCGGCGCGACTTCATATCTATTTAATTTAGATTCTGGGGTAAAACAATGTATTAAAGTTGGAATGATTAGCGAATGTTTGCGTCACAAAAACGGCAAACGAATAGCATGTGATGTGAATTTGAAGTCATGCTCAGTAGGCCCACAAGATTTGGTGGTAGTAAGCATTCGTAAAGTTTCGCACCTACTTACTGAAGTCGAACGCTTTAAGCAATTAGCGTTTTTTGAACCGTTAACAGGGTTGCCTAATTTGCATTACCTCGAGCGTTATCTTAGTGAAAGCAGTGCTAATTATTCCGCCGAAAAAGCCCTCTCTGTTTTCATCAAGGTCAGTATTGTTAACATTAAAGAATATGAAGATGCGTTTGGAGAGCCAACTGTCGATTACATCCTACGTATTATGGCTAGTCGGTTTGTGCGTGCCTTTGATGTAACAAAGCAATCAAATGTCAGTGTATTTAAATATGATCGCAAAGACTTTGTTCTTCACCTTGGTACTTGTTTAAAAGATGACAATGACGCAAAAAGTGCAGCTGAGAACTGTGTTAACTTTCTCCGTGAAAATGTTTTAGTTCCCATTACTCTACATAACAGTGCATTGGCAATAGAAACACAAACAGTTAGCTGCGCTATACCTTCTAAGTATTTTTCATTGAAAAAAGTAAAAGAATTTTTATCGAGAAAGCCTGATAAAAAACGCAGTACTTATTTAGATGAAGAGAAAGAACACCTTTATTCGCATTTCAGTGCAAGCGACATAGACCGATATAACTATATACAGCAATCCCTAGGCAGAGCGACCGCTAATAATGAATTATTTATAGAGCTTCAGCCTCAATATAACGGCGCAGGAAGCCTTGTAAGCTCAGAAGTATTGCTAAGATGGAATCACCCACATCTTGGTATTGTCACGCCTTTAGAATTTATTCCCATTGCTGAACAAAATGAATCTATCGCCGACATCGGGCTATGGGTGTGTAATGAAGCCTGTAAATTGTTAAGCGAATGTCAGACTAAAAATATTAACACCAAACTATCGATAAATATAAGTGCGAAGCATTTGGCACGGGCTGACTTTGTCAGCAAGTTTGTAGCAATAGTTAATAGGTGGAGAGTGGAACACAAGTGTTTAACGTTAGAGTTGACTGAAGCGGCCTTGATTAAAGGCGTCAGCATAATACAGCGCCGAGTTCGAGATTTAGCACAGCAAGGCTTCTGTTTGTCTATCGACGATTTTGGTATTGGTGACTCAAACCTGAATTATTTACAAGACCTTCCCATAAACGAACTCAAGGTTGATAAAGTTTTTATCGAAGCTATAGAAGGGTGTAAAGAAAAAAACGTAATGGTGACTAATATTTGCAACATGGCAAAGGCTTTAGAACTCGATACTGTAGCAGAAGGAGTTGAAACTACGGGGCAGTTAAACGAGGCTAAAGCTTGTGGATGTAGCGCGTTTCAGGGGTATTACCTTGATAAACCAATGAGTGTAGATGAGTGGCGAGGTAAAATTTGTGAATTACAACACCCGTTGTAAGGGAAAAGCTAATTATATGAGAGCAAGGCTCACCAAGGTTCAGGGCTGTTCTTTTGAAGATAGAGCGTTAGGTCGTTGTTGTTTTAAAATGTTTAACTATATGTAAATCAAATTGTTACGCAGTATGCGCCATAAGTCTTATAAGCAGGCCTGATTAAACTGAAGTAGGGTATTTATAAACCCTACTCAGGACATGGTTATGACTTATAAAAAAGAATATATTGCTTCTACTCACCACCCCGACGAGTTTTGGTTAAAGCAAGCACGCAAGATAGCGTGGTTCACGCCTCCTCTAAAGGGATGTCAGAAAACGGATAATGGTTACTTTGAATGGTTTAAAGGTGGACAGCTCAATACCAGTTATTTGGCACTAGATCACCACGTCAACAATGGCCGTGGTGATAAAACCGCACTTATTTACGACTCACCTGTTACGCAAACTACCCAGCATTTTACTTACAACGAACTACTTACCGATGTTGCACAGTTTGCCGGAGGTTTGTCTCGCCTAGGTGTTAAAAAAGGTGATCGCGTAATTATTTATATGCCAATGATCCCTCAAGCTGCGATAGCAATGCTAGCTTGTGCTCGTCTAGGTGCAGTGCATTCTGTTGTCTTTGGCGGCTTTGCTGCAAATGAACTCGCTGTACGAATAGACGACGCGAAGCCAGTTGCTATCGTTACTGCATCATGCGGTATT
This sequence comes from Alteromonas alvinellae, assembly GCF_902705805.1. Taxonomy (NCBI): domain Bacteria; kingdom Pseudomonadati; phylum Pseudomonadota; class Gammaproteobacteria; order Alteromonadales; family Alteromonadaceae; genus Alteromonas; species Alteromonas alvinellae. Next base: position 62,217 of record NZ_CACSIH010000258.1, read on the forward strand.
GAGGGTAGTAAAGTACTACCTTATAAGCCACTTGTTGAAGAAGCGATTGAATTAGCTGAACACAAACCGCAGGCGTGCGTGTTGTTTCAAAGGGAACAACTCACCGCTGAATTAAATGAAAATATGGATTACGATTGGAACGCCCTAGTTAATGCAAGCGAGCCAGCTCCTCCTGTTAGTGTTGACGCTACAGACCCTTTATATGTTCTTTATACATCGGGCACCACAGGTAAGCCCAAAGGTGTGGTTCGAGATAACGGAGGCCATGCCGTTGCGCTGCACTACTCAATGGGTGCCGTTTACGGGATAGACGAGGACGATGTCTTTTGGGCGGCCTCCGATGTGGGTTGGGTAGTGGGTCATTCATATATTGTCTACGCGCCCCTTATCAAAGGCGCTACAACCGTACTGTACGAAGGTAAACCGATTGGCACCCCTGATGCGGGCGCATTTTGGAGGATGATAGAATCGCACAAGATAAATGTACTTTTCGCCGCACCTACAGCGTTCCGGGCAATTCGAAAAGCGGATCCGGACGCAGCGTTTCTATCCAAATATGACACGTCGAGTTTGCGCACTTTATTTATGGCAGGTGAGCGACTTGACCCTCCAACTTATTACTGGGCTAGCGAGAAAGTAGGTGTGCCCGTTATCGATCACTGGTGGCAAACCGAAACTGGCTGGCCTATTTGTTCAAACCCTATGGGGCTTGAACCGATGGAGACAAAGCCGGGTTCATCAAGTGTTCCGACGCCCGGATTTAACGTTAAGGTGCTGAATAGTGCCAATACACAACAAGCAATAGGTGAAAAAGGCGCTATTGCTATCAAATTACCACTCCCCCCGGGTTGCTTAACTACGATTTGGCAAGATCATCAGCGGTTTGTCGATGGCTACCTGCGAGAGTTCGACGGGTACTACAGCACGGGAGATAACGGATACGTAGATGAAGCGGGTTATGTATATATTATGGGCCGTACCGACGATGTCATAAATGTCGCAGGCCATCGTTTGTCTACTGGTGAAATGGAAGAAGTGCTTGCAGCGCACCCGGCCATTGCAGAATGCAGTGTTATAGGCGTTAACGATGCACTGAAAGGGCAATTACCCGTTGGTCTTGTGCTACTCAAAGATGGCGTTAATATTGATGAAAAAGCGCTTGAACAAGATCTCGTTCAGCGCGTTCGCGACAAAATTGGGCCAGTAGCCTGTTTTAAACGAGCGATCGTGGTTAACCGTTTGCCTAAAACCCGTTCAGGGAAAATACTTCGAAAACTACTGCGTCAAATTGCAGCCAATGAGTCTGTTGCTGTTCCTTCGACGATTGACGACCCATCAAGCGTAAAAGAAATAGAGTCGATAATGCGGGAAAAAGGCTTAGTCAATGAGACAAGTACAGTTTGATGTAAAAGTCTAACGTCAATAATAAAGGGGACTGACACTTTCCTTAACAAGACTAGGGGCGTTTGGCCCCTAGTCTTGTTAAGAGATAAGCGTCAAACTACACCTCTAATTGAGCTGTGTTGAGCGAATTGGGAATAAAGTACTTTTTACTTAATAGTAATATTCATCCACCTGTGGAGTTGGCGGGTATACTTCAATTGCTACATAAACGACAGCTGCACAGATAAGCGCAACAATTAGTGCGCGCAACAGCCGAGAGTCAGCGATGCCAGCAGTTTTTGACATTTTTTTGCCGTGCACCATGGCGGGAACCAATTTTTGCTTTTTATATACGCTGTAAAAAACAACTGCGCCTATGTGCAATGCGATAACATAAAGAAGCACGTCAAAAGCGAAATGATGAAGGCTGTTCATTAGTGCTAATGTATCTTCATTGGCTAACTGGCGATAGGGCCCGTCTAAGAAAATATCGTCAGTCATAAACAACCCTGATATGGCTTGTATGGCCACGAGTACAAGCATAACAATGACAAACCAGCCACCTAATGGATTGTGCCCCACAGCAGGCTCAGAATGTCTGCTAAATAGTGTTTTCACATAGTTCAAAACGGCTTTAGGGCCGGTTATAAAGCTACTGAATTTTGCGTGTTGTGTGCCAACTATTCCCCACAGAAGACGGAAAACAACGAGAAACAAGGTGAAATACCCTATATAGAAGTGCCACTGGACCTTGTTTTCAAGCCATTCAACCGTGGCGTATTGCGCTAAAAGGCTCGCTACAATAAGCCAGTGAAAAAGCCGGGTGGGAATATCCCATATAAGAGTTTTTTGCATAGTAAATTTAGTTGGGTTGTATTCTGACTTATCCACACTTGCCGTTCAGCGGTGACGAATAAGTACTCGGTCATCTGTTAATTGCCATAGCGTCGCTTAACTTACTCTATAAAACAAGTAGGCCCAACGGCAGAAAACCTCTGTTTGTCTTAGTGTTGCAATTAGGACATGTTGATCTCTGCATCAAAAATGCGCAGTAAAGCTCAACATGTCCTAAGCATCGTGTACTGAATTTTTTTTTACATCCGAGGCTGAAGTTTTGGCAAAGAACTATGCAGATTGGTAGTAGTTAAATCTTACCGATTCCTTGTTATGCCTATTTAATATGAATCTCACATTGCAATAGTGACGGCATTTGGCAAAATGCCCGATAGTTGAAGGTTAATAAAAGTGTAAAGCTTAAAATGAAAGTAGGATTATTTGGCGCCAATGGGCGTATGGGACGCGTGCTGGTCGAAGCATTGGATTTAAGTGAAGATGCAGAACTGAGCGTAGCGACGGTACGTGATGACTCACCTTGGGTTGGGCTCAATGTAGGAGAGCTTGCCGGGATTGGTAAAAAAGACGTTGATTGTACCGCGCTATCCGATTTAAGCGGTAACGACGCAGATGTAATGATTGACTTTACTTTGCCTTCGGTAATTGAAAGCAACCTTGCATGGTGCGTTAAAAACAACATGCCTGTTGTAATCGGTACTACCGGTTTGAACGATGCACAGTTAGCGGCACTCAACGAAGCGGCAAAGCACATTCCTATTGTATTCGCGGCTAATTATAGTGTGGGCGTGAATTTAATGCTTTCGCTAGTTCGACAAGCCGCCAGTGTATTAGGTGAAACGGCTGACATAGAAATTACCGAAGCGCATCACAGGTTTAAACAAGATGCGCCTTCAGGCACCGCTATGGCTATTGGTGAAGCCATTGCCGATGAGTTGGGTCGCGACTTAAAAACCTGTGCTGTTTACGGCAGAGAAGGAAAAGAGCCTGAGCGCGATCAAGGTACTATTGGCTTCGCCACAGTTCGCGCCGGAGACATCGTTGGCGAGCATACCGCATTATTTGCGGATATTGGCGAACGCTTAGAGATTACGCACAAGGCATCAAGCCGTCTAACTTTCGCAAAAGGTGCTGTTCATGCAGCAAAGTGGTTGTATGGAAAACAACCTGGTCTATACTCCATGGTTGATGTTCTGGATTTAAAGCTATAAGCGTTTATTAATGTTGGTGTGAAACCGTTTGGGTTTACGCAAACTTTAAGACGTGATTAAAGTGTTAAACTAAAGTTGCACTTTAAATGAGCAATAAGCCGCACTTTCGGTGGTTCTGCGCAAAAAAGGTGGTAAAAGCGTTATTTTAGTAAATTATTACAAATAAATTTGCCATTTTCGGTCAGTGATGTATACTCGCCGGAATTTGCCAGAATTTCGTATTCTGAGGCCGCTAAAACGGCTGAAGAGTGCGGTTTTATTAGCTGCAAAGATCGTAAAGCGGGATGTATTGTTATCAATAACTCCCGTTTTTTGTGGGGTTTGTGCAGAAAACTGCACAAACACATAGTTATCCTTAATCTGGAGGTTGACTTGGCTAATTCTGCCCTTTTGGTGTTAGAGGATGGTTCTGTTTTTAAAGGTACGGCGATAGGCGCTATAGGCTCCGCCGTTGGGGAAGTTGTTTTTAATACTTCCATGACCGGCTATCAAGAAATTCTCACCGACCCATCCTACGCTGAACAACTCATCACCCTTACTTATCCACACATTGGCAACACCGGCACTAATGAAGAAGACGTCGAAGCAGATAAAATCTGGTCGAAAGGTCTAATCATCCGTGACCTACCTCTTGTTGCTAGTAACTTTCGTCAACAGCAAACTTTGTCTGAATACCTTAAAGCGAAAGGCGTTGTGGGTATTGCTGATATTGATACACGTCGCTTAACGCGTATCTTGCGAGACAAAGGTGCACAAAACGGCTGCATTATTTGCTCAGATGAATTAGACGAGTCTAGCGCACTGGCGCAAGCAAAAGCTTTTCCTGGCCTAAAAGGCATGGATTTGGCAAAAGTAGTAAGCATTACTGAGCCTAAAACATGGACTGAAGGCAGTTGGGAACTAGGCAAAGGCTACGTAACACCAAGTGAGTTCAAATATCACGTTGTTGCTTACGATTACGGTGTTAAAAACAATATTCTTCGCATGCTAGCTGACCGCGGCTGTAAAGTTACGTTAGTACCAGCGCAAACGCCTGCTGAGGACGTGCTTGCCATGAATCCAGACGGTGTCTTTTTGTCAAATGGCCCGGGCGACCCAGAGCCATGTGACTACGCAGTAACCGCCATTAAAACTATCGTCGAAACGGGCACGCCAGTATTTGGCATTTGTCTTGGTCACCAGCTACTTGCAATTGCAAGTGGTGCGAAGACAGTGAAGATGAAGTTTGGTCACCATGGTGCAAACCACCCGGTGAAAGACCTTAAGCGCAATGTAGTTATGATTACCAGCCAAAACCACGGTTTTGCGGTTGATGAGTCTAGCTTGCCAGATAACCTAGAAGTAACTCACATTTCGTTGTTCGACAAGTCGCTGCAGGGTATTCACCGCACCGACAAGCCTGCATTCAGCTTCCAGGGTCACCCTGAAGCCAGCCCAGGTCCTCATGAAGCGGCACCGTTATTCGACCACTTCATCGAACTTATTGAACAACACAAGCAGTAGGAATTAGCCCGCTATGCCAAAACGTACCGACATACAAAGTATTCTTATCATTGGTGCTGGCCCTATTGTTATCGGCCAGGCTTGTGAATTCGACTATTCAGGCGCGCAAGCGTGTAAAGCCCTTCGAGAAGAAGGCTACCGTGTTATTTTGGTTAACTCTAACCCAGCAACCATTATGACCGACCCAGAAATGGCAGATGCGACTTATATCGAGCCTATTCACTGGGAAGTAGTTCGCAAGATCATTGAAAAAGAACGTCCAGATGCCATCTTGCCTACAATGGGTGGACAAACCGCGCTTAACTGTGCGCTAGAGCTAGATAAGCATGGCGTACTAGAAGAATTCGGCTGTGAGCTTATCGGTGCTACGGCAGATGCTATCGACAAAGCAGAAAACCGCGAGCGCTTTGATAAAGCGATGAAAAACATCGGTCTTGAGTGCCCACGTGCGGAAATCGCGCACAGCATGGATGAAGCGCACGATGTACTAAGCCGCATCGGCTTCCCTTGTATCATTCGTCCGTCTTTCACCATGGGTGGAACCGGCGGCGGTATCGCGTACAACATTGATGAATTTAATGAAATCTGTCACCGTGGCTTAGACCTTTCTCCTACCAACGAGCTTCTTATCGATGAATCCTTGCTAGGTTGGAAAGAGTACGAAATGGAAGTAGTACGCGATAAAGCAGATAACTGCATTATTGTATGTACTATCGAAAACTTCGACCCTATGGGCGTGCATACCGGTGACTCAATCACAGTTGCTCCAGCACAAACCCTGACTGACAAAGAATTCCAGCTAATGCGTAATGCGGCGATGGCTGTACTGCGCGAGATTGGTGTTGAAACCGGTGGTTCAAACGTACAGTTCGGTGTAGACCCGAAAACTGGCCGTATGGTTATCATCGAAATGAACCCGCGTGTATCGCGTTCATCAGCACTTGCCTCGAAAGCAACAGGTTTCCCAATTGCGAAAGTAGCAGCGAAACTTGCGGTAGGTTACACGCTAGATGAATTAGCAAATGACATTACAGGTGGCCTAACGCCAGCGTCTTTCGAGCCGTCTATCGACTACGTAGTGACTAAGATCCCACGCTTTAACTTTGAGAAGTTTGCCGGTGCTAACGACCGACTGACTACCCAAATGAAGTCGGTAGGTGAAGTGATGGCCATTGGCCGTAACCAGCAAGAATCACTGCAAAAAGCCCTTCGCGGTCTTGAAGTAGGTGCGACAGGTCTTAACCCAATGGTTGACCTTGAAGACCCTGAATCACGCAATAAAGTGGTTTATGAACTTCGTCAACCGGGTGCAGAGCGTATTTGGTACATTGGTGATGCATTCCGTATGGGCATGACGGTTGAAGAGGTATTTAACCTTACTAATATCGACCGCTGGTACCTTGTACAGCTTGAGGACCTTATACTTCTTGAAGCAAAAGTAGCTGAGCTTGGTTTACCAGGTATCGATGCTGACTTTATGCGTGCTCTTAAGCGTAAAGGCTTCTCTGATGCGCGTCTTGCTGAGCTAACCAAAGTGGCAGAAAGCGATATTCGTGAGACCCGTCGCGGCTTTGGTATTTCTCCTGTCTACAAACGTGTAGATACCTGTGCAGCAGAATTCTCTACTAGCACAGCTTACATGTACTCAACGTATGACGAAGAGTGTGAAGCAGCGCCGACTGACAAAGACAAGATTATGGTATTGGGCGGCGGCCCGAACCGAATTGGTCAAGGTATTGAGTTCGACTACTGCTGTGTTCACGCGGCGCTTTCAATGCGTGAAGACGGTTACGAGACCATTATGGTTAACTGTAACCCTGAGACAGTTTCTACCGATTACGACACATCTGATCGTCTTTACTTCGAGCCAGTAACGCTGGAAGATGTGCTTGAAATCGTTGCTAAAGAGCAGCCAAAAGGCGTTATCGTGCAGTATGGTGGTCAAACGCCACTTAAACTTGCTCGCGCCCTAGAAGCAGCCGGTGTACCGGTTATAGGTACGTCGCCAGAAGCAATTGACCGAGCTGAAGACCGTGAGCGCTTCCAGCAAATGGTGAACAAGCTTAATCTTAAGCAGCCTGCAAATGCCACGGTAACAAACGTTGAGCAAGCGCTAACTATGGCTGAAGAGATTGGCTTCCCGCTGGTTGTTCGCCCAAGCTACGTGCTAGGTGGTCGTGCGATGGAAATCGTTTATGACATCAAAGACCTTAAGCGCTACCTAAATGAAGCGGTTAAAGTGTCTAACGACGCGCCAGTATTGCTAGACAGGTTCCTAGACGATGCTATCGAAGTTGATATCGATGCTATCTGCGACGGGAAAGACGTAGTGATTGGCGGCATTATGGAACACATTGAACAAGCGGGTGTTCACTCGGGCGACTCTGCGTGTTCATTGCCACCACACTCGCTTTCAAAAGAGATTCAAGATGTTATGCGTGAACAAGTTAAAGCCATGGCGCTTGAACTTGGCGTAGTCGGCTTGATGAATACACAGTTTGCGATTAAAGATGGTGAAGTATACCTAATCGAGGTTAACCCTCGTGCAGCACGTACCGTTCCATTCGTGTCTAAAGCAACAGGTGTGCCTCTTGCAAAAGTTGCAGCGCGTGCCATGGCTGGTGTGAGCTTGGCCGAGCAGGGCGTAACAGAAGAAGTTATTCCTCCGTTCTACTCTGTGAAAGAAGTGGTGCTTCCTTTTGCTAAGTTCCAAGGTGTTGACCCACTGCTAGGCCCAGAAATGCGCTCTACGGGTGAAGTAATGGGCGTTGGTGATACCTTTGAAGAGGCGTATGCGAAGGCTAACCTAGGTGCGGGTGCGCCACTACCTAAGCAAGGTAAAGCGCTTATTTCAGTACGTGATACCGACAAGCCTCGTATGATTGCTTTAGCTAAAGCGTTGGTTGAAGCGGGCTTCAGCATTGAGGCTACCCGTGGTACGGCTACCGAGCTTTACGATGCTGGCATTATGAGCACAGTGGTGAACAAGATGTCTGAGGGCCGCCCTAATATTGTTGATGCAATCAAAAACGGCGAATACGCGTATTTGATTAATACAACGGAAGGTCGTCAAGCTATCACCGACTCAGTTTACATTCGTCGTGAAGCCTTGTTGAATAAGGTAACTTACACCACCACGATGAATGCAGCATTCGCGACTATTCGAGCTAAGTCTGCCGATGATCGTAATAAAGTAGCTTCAGTTCAAGAACTGCACGCTAGACTTAAACACTAATGACATAAGCTAGGATACGAGGTATCCTAGCAATATTACATTTGTGTGAACGAATAAAAAGTGCGCCTTCGCGGCGCACTTTTCTGTTTAAATTACTAGCTAAGTGAGACAGTATTCATGAGTCAGTATCCAATGACAGCGCGCGGCGCTCAAATGCTGCGTGACGAATTAAATGAGCTAAAAACTAAAACACGCCCACGTATTATCGAGTCTATCGCCGAAGCGCGTGAGCATGGTGATTTGAAGGAAAATGCGGAATATCACGCGGCCCGTGAACAGCAAAGCTTCTGTGAAGGCCGTATCCAAGATATTGAAGGCAAACTTTCAAATGCACAAATCATCGACGTCACTAAAATGGAAAACACCGGAAAAGTTATTTTCGGTACTACGGTTACAATTCTTAATGTTGCTAATGATGAAGAAACGACCTATCGCATTGTGGGTGACGACGAAGCTGATATTAAGAATAACCTGATTTCAGTGAACTCACCTATTGCACGAGGGCTAATAGGTAAAGAGCTTGATGATACCGTGACTATTCAAACGCCAGCTGGCGCAGTTGAAGTGGAAATCATAGAAGTCGAGTACATTTAGTTTATTTTTTAATTTAAGTGAAAAATTAAAAAAACAGCAATTCGAAATACCCCCACATAATTGGATATTCCAATAACTGGGGGTTTTTCATACTTAGAATTCACAAAGTCTCTTAATCACTTTCCCACATCATTTCTCGAATGGTTTTTAGGCCTTAGTTTTTCAAAGGCGCGAGCTCCACGTTAAATTTACAAAAATAATGACAATCCCTCGAAGTTTCTGCTTCGACCTACTATATCCGTCATTCCGCACCTAATTAACTGATT